>NZ_JBEYXK010000018.1:0-102140 GCF_040645035.1 Streptomyces sp. NPDC046876
TGTTTTTTTGGTTGGGGGGGGGGCGGGGGGGGGGGCGGGGGGGGGGGGGGGGGGGGGGGGGGGGGGGGGGGCGCCCCCCCCCCCCCGGGGGGGGGCCCCCCCCACCACCCGTCGTCGGGAGTGGTCAGCCGGCGACGCGCAGCGTCTTCGGCCAGCCGTTGCGTTCCAGGAGGCGGAACATCTTCTTGATCTCCTCGGGCCGCATCTTGATGCAGCCGTTCGAGCGGAAGTCGTTGGGGTTGCTGTCGGTCCACCGCCGCTTCTCGGTGCTCCCCTGGCTGCCGTCCCTGTTCATCTCGCTGTGGATGAACAGCTCGTTGCGCACGCGGCCCGCGCCGCCGTTGCACTTCTTGTCGGCCAGGCGGATGGCGTAGCCCTTGATCAGCCGGCCGTTGTACGTCTCGTAGTGCTGCCCGACGGTGTAGGTGCCGTTGGGCAGCCAGCCGCGGCCCGTTTCGCAGTCGTCGGTGGTGGTCCCCGATCCCGCCCGGAACTCGGCCAGCACCTCGCGGCCCTTGATGACGTACAGGCGGGACTCGGAGGGGTCCTTCCTGTTCTTGTCGAACTTCAGCTGGACCGTACCGTCCTGCGGCGCACTGCCCGCCACCGCGGCTGCGGCCTCCTCGGCCTGCGCGCTGGGCGCGAGGCCCGCGAGGAGGACGATCGAGCCGGCCGCCAGGGCCGCCGCGGCGGAACGGGCCAGGCGGGACGAGGTGGTGATGCTCATCTGCGTTACTCCTTAGGTGAGTTCGTGCGGCCCGCAGTGATCCGTGTCGCTACGGTCGACGGATGCCGATGCGGTGGGACACGGGGGTGGTCTGCGAGGCCGGCAAGCCGTACGGGGCTTCGCGAGATCCAGGATTGAGGGACTCCTGGCAGCATCACCAGAGCGGTGGGCGGGTGTGGATTCCCGCTCCCGTCCCGCTCTCGTCCCGTTCCTGCTGTACGGCACTGACCTGCGGAAACGTCGGAAACCGGGATGACGGAGGGACAG
The DNA here is from genome assembly GCF_040645035.1 of Streptomyces sp. NPDC046876. Taxonomy (NCBI): domain Bacteria; kingdom Bacillati; phylum Actinomycetota; class Actinomycetes; order Kitasatosporales; family Streptomycetaceae; genus Streptomyces; species Streptomyces sp. NPDC046876. The sequence goes on from NZ_JBEYXK010000018.1 coordinate 995, forward strand.
TGGCGGGAGACGAGGACATGCGCGACGGTGCGGGAGTTGAGCCGGACGGGGCTCCCGACGCGGCGAGGGTGGTGCTCGCCGAGCGGCTGCGCACCGCATGGGAGGCGTCGGAATCCAAACTGCCGTTGGACCGGCTGGGGGCGAAGCTCAAGGAACGGCTGCGCGGCCAGGACATCAAGGGGTTAGGCCGCTCGTCCGTGGGCCGCTACATGGACCGCGGACACACGACCCTGCCCGACAAGGCCGTGCTGACGGCGCTGGCGGAGATCTTCGGGGTCGGTGACGAAGAACTGGCCCTGTGGCACCGGCTGCAGTCCGAGGCGAGGGCTGCCCAACGCCGGCGCCGTCTCCAGCGCCCGGCCGCCGCCGACCGGAACCAGGACACCCCGGATACCGGCTCCCCCGCCGAGGCCCGGGCCGGAGATCCCCCGACCTCGGCCACGGACACCGGCCCTGCGCCCGACGCCGCGCCTGATGCCGTCCGGGTGTCATGGTGGAGCCGTGTTCCGGCGGCAGCGAGGATCGGCTCCGCCGCCCTCGTCCTCGTCCTCGCCGCGGGCGGCGCACTGGGCCTCGTGCTCTGGCGCGATCAAGCCCGCGACGAGGCAGCCGTCGTATCCGCTGCCGCGGCGACGGGACCGGGCCCGGGACCGCTCCCGGCAGCCGGTGTGACGCCGACTCCCAGCGGGGTGGAGAAGGGATCCCTCGGTGAGGACAGCCGGTGCGGCGCCCTGCTCAAGGGCCCCCGGGCGGTCGTGTGGCGCGTGTGCGCACGCGTCGAGCCGGACCGCGTGTCCTTCGCCCTGAAGATCATCAACGGCGGTCAGGCCGCAGCCAGGGTCAAGATGCGCCTGGAGTACGCACAGGCCACCGAGTTCCACCCCTGCCCGAAGACCTCGGGCACGCAGGTCCTGAGCATCCCCGCCGGGCAGACCGTCCTCACGGATCCCGGCCGGTGCGCCGTGCCCCGGGAGGACGTCCCCTTCGCCTACCAGGGGGTGGGCTGGGTCCTCGCCGAGGACGCCGACGCCGGCTCGTACGAACTCTCTCCCACCGCGCACGTCTACCCCCACCGCGTCATCTGGAAGCCGGACCTGGTCTGACCGGACTGCTCCGACCGATCCGGCCGACCCGGCCCCCCGCCCCGGCCCCGAGCGCCGGCCGGCGTCGTCAGCCGGCCCCGGCCACCGAAGAGCGGCCAGGACACGGCGGGCCCCGGGGGCGGGGCGCCGTGCCCTGATGCCGGTGCCTGCGCTACGGGTGGCGGTGGCCCCGCCCGTGCCCGTGCCGGTGGCCCCGCCCGTGCCCGTGCCGGTGGTCGTGGTCGTGGTCGGCCAACTGGGCCGCTGCCAGGGCCAGGCCGGAGGCCGCGGACTCGCACCGCGCGGCGAGCGCCGCCACCTGTACCCGGACGGCATCGGCCTGCGATCCCTCCCAGGTCAGGCCCGCCGTGGCCCCGCGGAGCCGCTCCGCGTGCCGTCGCAGGGTGCCGGCGTGGGTGCGCAGTCCGTCGGCCGGGCCGGGTGCCGGCACAGCGGAGCGCGGGAAGAGGCTCACAGGGACTTCCACGGGGCGAAGGCGTTGGTGACGCCGTCGAGGGCCGGGGCGAGTTCGGGGTGGTGGCGCAGGAGCACGGTGACCATGGTGTTGCGGTCGACCCATTCGAGGCCTTCGGGGGTGTAGATCTCGGGCCGGTAGTCGGTGGTGAAGAAGCGGTCGCTCTTGAGCCTCCGGCTCGCCATCAGCACGAAGATCCGGAACAGCGAGTCGCTGAACCCGAACCCCTCGGGCCTCGGCTCCGCGAGGTTCCCGACCAGGGTGTCCACCCGGTCGAGCCGGCCCTCGTACACCTCCTCCAGCAGAGCCGTGTCGGTCGGGTGGCCCCCGGTCAGCTCCTCGAACGACCGCACCGGGCGCTTGCGGAGCATCTGGCGGTAGGCGTTGTAGCGGGGGATGCCGCGCTCGCGGTCGCGCAGGATGTCGACGGTCCCGAGGTCGATGTGCTCTCCCGTCAGCCTGGCGAGGTTCCGCAGGGCGTCCGGGTGGTTGTGCAGGACGAGGGCGCCGGGGTGGGAGGTGCCGAAGGTGTAGAAGAGGTCGCTCATCCCGAACTCGTCGACCGAGGACCGCGTGGCGCGGCCCTGCATGTCGTTGAAGCCGATCCTCTTGCGCAGCCCGCCCCCGCGGTGGTCGCGGACCGCCAGCTCGTCCGGGATCAGCGGGTGCAGGCGGTACGCGGAGACGAACTCCTCCGTCATCGAGTAAGGGGCCGCGTGGTGCTCCGTGGGGGAGCCGAGGATCCCGCTGAGCATCTCTCCCGTGCCGATGCGCCCGAAGGTCTTGCTGACCCAGCGGGGCAGGACCCCGTACCAGTTGGCGTTCATCGCGTGGTGCAGCACGGGCGTGTCCAGGATCCCCGGGGTCCACTCCACCGTGTGGATCTTCGCCATCAGTGCGGTGTTGACCAGCCGCGCGGTGTGGAACAGCCGCTCGTCGTCCCAGGTGGGGTGGTGGGAGCGGATCATGTCGCAGATCGCGTTGTGCTCCTTGGCCCACAGCGTGTGCAGCAGCGACAGCCCGGCCCAGTAGTCGCTGTTCATCCCCGTCCAGTCCAGGCAGTCCCGCCCCGGCCGCGGGTCGGCGGGCAGCCGCCCCTCCGCCGACAGGGTCAGCCTGCCGCCCTCGCCGGTGCGCAGGGCCCGGCAGCGCTCCTCGTCCGAGCCGTAGAGCTGCGAGCCGTCCCACCAGTGGGTGACCGTGTTCTCGTATGTGGGCGGGGCGTCGGGCGTGGTGTGCGCCACCGGGTCGGGGCGGGTGCGGTTGATGCGCATCGGGCAGGTGCCCCCGTGCATCTCCCAGTCGTCGTCCCCCGCCAGCGGGACGGTGAACGGCTCGGCGGTCTCGTTGTCGCCGTGGTTGGCCCAGCCGTGGTTCTCGAACTGGATCCAGGCCGCCGCCAGCAGGTTCAGCGAGGTCGCGGGTACGAAGGAGCGCCGCGCCAGCAGCCGCCGGCTGATCTCCCGCGGGCTCGGCCGCATCAACTCCTCGTCCGCCTCCGGGCGCACCAGGTCCAGCGGGGCGTTGCGGTCGAGCCGGGTGCCGACCCGGCCCATGTCCTCGTCGTACGGGTCGTAGCCGGATCCGTCGTACGAGCGGTACGGCAGCAGCGTGGACGTGGCGCGGCGCGGGCGCTCGCCCCCGGCGCCGTAGGTGTCGTACAGGTTCTTGCGGCGCAGGTCCTCCCGGATCGTGCGCAGGTTCAACAGCGCCAGCGGCAGCGGCAGTTCGTGCCACTCCTTGTACGCGTTGACCTGCGCGAAAGCGGCCGATCCGAGGCGCTCGAGAAGCCCGGGCGGCCCGTAGGGCGCGGTCACCCAGGAGCCGGGCCGCGGAAGTGAGTCCGGGCCGGCCGCCGAGGCGTCGGCGGTGTCCGCGGAGGATCGGGTGGAGGGGGCGGTGTCGGTCACAGGGGTCCTCGCTGTGGTCTCTCGCTGTGGTCTCGCTGTGGTCTCTGGGTCAGCGGTCGAAGAGCTGGAAGAGGTGCGTGGCGGACACCAGGCCGCGGTAGGCCGCGAGTTCCGCGTTCACATGGTCGATCGCCTCGGGGACGTCGAATTCGAGGTTGTGCGCGTACCGTTCGGCGGCATGGCACCGCGGGAAGGAGTGGGTGTCGTCGGTCCAGGTGAACTCGGTGAACTCCGACGGCAGCCGGTACGGGGAGAGGGCGGAGCGGCCCTCCAGGCTGGGCACGACGTCGTGCTCGTTCACCAGGGAGATCACCTGGGTCCGCGGGTCCGCCGGCCGCTTGGCGTCGATCGGCGAGCCCACCGCCACCACATGGGTGAGCGTGTAGAGGGAGGTGAAGTCCCGGCCGCCGGCCAGGTTCATGGCGGCGATCCCGCCCTGGCCGTGCCCGATCAGAGCCACCTCCGTCCCCGAGGGCACCACGGAGCGGACCGCCTTGGACGCGGCGCGGGTGTACGGGGAATCCGGCGAGGCCACCGCGTTGAAGGCGCCGAACAGGTCCTGCGGGCTCCGGCAGTCCCGCTCCCGCGCCGTGCCGGCCAGCTGGACCACGTACCGCTGCACCCCGTCGGGGCCGATGACCCGCTGGATCAGCAGGATGCCGCCGGTGCCGAGGAGGCCGATGTTGCGGACGTACCCTGCGATGGTGCCCGAGGTGTCGAGCGCGCCGGTCAGGGCCGGATCGGCGGTGAGGACCCCGGCCCGGCCGCTGCTTCCGCGGTCCGTGAAGGACCGGAACCGGGGCACCGGCCCGAGCAGCGGTTCGGCGGTCATCGCCCGGCCCGTGGCCACCTGCCAGCCCACCGCGTCGTTGAACGGGTTCTCGTCAGTGAGGGCGTTCCAGGCCAGGATGTCGGCGAAGGAGGGGGCCAGCACGGCGAAGGCGTGCTCGGCGCCCCGGCTGTTCACGATGGACTTGAAGACCCGAATGGCCTCGCCGTGCCGGTCCTGTTCGATCGCCGACAGCACCCGCGCCGACGCCGGATCGGCCAGCAGCTCCGGGTGGCGTACGGCAGCGGCCCGGATCCTCGCCTTCAGGCCCAGCACGGCCAGGCTGACCGCCAGGCTCTCCCGGCCGGCCAGCACCCCGGACAGCCGCCCGGCCCGCACCATCACCCCCCGGCCGCGCGGGGCCCAGCCCAGGGCGGCGGGACTGGTCAGGGTCCGCAGCAAGGTCCGCCAGGCGGCCGCGCGCCGGCTGCCCGGCCGGAAGGCGGCCAGCCGCATCCGCGAGGCGAGGGCGAGCTCGCTGGCGTAGCGGGCGGCCTCCCCGACCGCATCGGCCGCCTCCGCCAGCTCCCGGCAGAGGCGGTTCAGGGAATCGACGTCCGGCTCGGTGGCGGAGGTCACGGCTTCGGGCACGGTGCTCCCTCGGGCGCGCGGGCGGGTGTCGACGGCGTGCACCGCGTTCACCGGGGTTCGAGGCCGAGCCGGATCGCGGCGGAGTCCAGCATCGAGGGCAGGGGCCCCGCGGACGGCAGGACGGGCCGGCCCCGCGTCACGCGGTGCGTCCGGAGGATCTCCGCGCAGAACTCGGCCCCGACCAGCAGGGCGAGGTTCTCACCGGGGCAGTGCCCGCCGCCGTGGCTGAACGGCGCCAGCTGGACGGCCTCGTGCGCCCCGGGCGAGAGCCACCGGCCGGGCGCGAACAGATCTGCCGCCGGTACGTGGTCCGGATCCCGCTGGTGGAACAGCGCGGGGACGAGCACGGCCGTGCCGGCCGGAACCGGCACCCCCCGCCACGTCGTTTCGGTCCGGGTGAGGCGCAGCAGGTCCGGCACGATCGGGAACAGCCGGACCGTCTCCTTCACGCACGCCCGCATCCGGGGCATGTCGGCCACACCGGACGCCGCCTCGGGAACCACCGCCTGCTGCTCGGCCGGGTGCGCGCCGAGCAGCAGCAGGGTACGGGCTGCCGTCGGCCCGAGCGTGTCGAGGGCCAGCAGCCAGTGGTGTGCCTGGCCGACCGGGTCGAGGTCGCCCTGCGGATCGTCCTGCCCGAGGGCGCGGGCGATCAGCGTGTGCGCGGCCGCGTTCGCTGCGTAGGACTCGATCCGGGCCTGCGCCCGGGCGTACACGGCCCGCGCGGCCCGGGCCTGCTTCCTGCGCCGGCCCATCCAGTTGGCCTCGTTGCGCAGCCCGACGAGCCACGCATGGAGCTGCTCGTCGTCCGCCGCGGCGTCACCGAGGACGATGCGGCGGTTGATCCTGGCCATGGCCCGGCGGATGTCCTGCATGTCCACGACCCGCTGCGACACCAGCCGGCGGGCCTCCTCGGCGACGGCGGCGCGGAACTCCTTGCCCGAAGGGTGGACCGCCTCCGACTCGGCCAGGCACTCGTCGTTGATCCGGCGGCGGCCCTCGCGCAGCTCGCCGTGGGAGCAGATGACCCCGGTGGGCTCCAGCACCTTCAGGGCGTTGTTCTTGTCGGGCGGATCCATCGCCAGCGCGCGGACCGGCTCGGTGTAGAACTGCCGGACGTCCTGCGGGTCGAGGAGGACCAGCATCGGCCCCGACAGGCCGCGCACGAGGACCGGCGCGCCGCCGTGGCGCTCGCGCAGGGCCCGCAGCGTGGCGGCTGACCATGCGGGTTGGTTCAGTGCGGCGTACGCCTTCACCACGCGCGGGCGCGGGCTCACGAAGCCGCGGACGAAGACGGGCAGGGTGTGGGTGGCGAACAGGCGGAGGTTCAACACCGGGCCGGCCACGGCCGTGCGCCGCCCCCCGGGGCCGCGCGGGCCGTCGTACTGCGTGGTCCGGGTGGAGCGCGTGGACTGGGTCATGCCTCGATCACCTTGCCGGGGTTGAGGAGGTTCTTCGGGTCGAAGAGCCGTTTGATGCCCCGGTGCAGCTCCAGGCCCGCCGGGTCGAGCTCGCGGGCCAGCCAGTCCCGCTTGAGGGTGCCGATGCCGTGCGTGCCGGTGCTGGTGCCGCCGAGGGCCAGTGCCGCGGCCACGATGTCCTCGCGCGCCTGACGGGCGCGGGCGACCCGGCCGGCGTCGGCCCCGTCGAAGAGGACGACGGGGCGGACGCGCCCGTCCCCGGCGTGGGCCGAGGTGAAGATCCGCAGGCCGTGGTGGTCGGCGATGCCCTCGACGGCCCCGATGAACTTCGGCAGTTCGCAGCGGGGCACGGCCACCTCCTCGATGAACGTGGTGGGCCTGCCGGGCAGGGTCGCGGCGTAGCGGCTCACGGCGGGAACGGCCAGTCGGCGCGCCTCCATGACCTCGCGGGACTCCTCCGCGGTGCTCGCGGTGACGACGTGCTCGGCCCCGGCCTCCTTGCACAGCAGCTCCATCGCCGACAGCTCCCGCGCGGGGTCCGCGGCGTCGCTCTCCACGATCAACGTGGCCGCACTGCCCGGCCGCAGCAGCGGGTGACCGAGCTCGGCGACAGCCTCGGAGGTGGCGCGGTCCAGCAGCTCCAGGGCGCAGGGCATGTGACCGGCCAGGGTGATGGCGGCGACCGCGTCGCCGGCCGCCGCCAAACCGGAGAACTGCGCCAGCAGGGACAGGGCCGGCGGACGGGCGGGCCGCAGCGCCAGCGAAGCCCCCACGACGACCGCCAGGGTGCCCTCGGAGCCCACGATCAGCCGGGTCAGGTCGTAACCGGCGACGCCCTTGACCGTGTCCCGGCCCGTCCGCATCCGCCGCCCGTCCGGGAGCACCACGTCCAGGGCCAGCACGTGGTCGGCGGTGGCCCCGTACTTGACGGAGCAGATCCCGCCGGCGCCGGTGGCGATGTTCCCGCCGATGGTGCAGGTGTCCCGGGAGGCCGGGTCCGGGAGGTACGCCAGGCCGTGCTCGGCCGCGGCGGCGTTCAGTGCCGCCGTGGTGACCCCCGGCTCGCAGCGCACCAGCCGGTTGCCCGGGTCGATCTCCAGGATCCGGTCCATCCTCAGGGTGGACAGCACGATGCACCCGTCGACGGCGCCGGCGGCGCCCACCACCCCGGTCCGGGCGCCCTGCGGGACGACCGGCACCTCCAGCTCGTACGCCAGGGCCAGCACCGCCTGGACCTGTTCGGGGGTGGCGGGCTGGACCACCACGGCCGGGATCCCGCAGTCCGGGAAGGGCGCGGTGTCCCGGGCGTGCGCGGCCAGCGAGGCCTCGTCGGCCAGCACGGCATGGGCCGGCAGTACGTCTCTGAGCCGGCTCAGGAGCAGGGAGGAATCGGCGGTGGTCAGCGACATGGGCTGTCTTCCTGGGGGCGGGCGGCGGGGAGGGCCGGAGGGGGGGAGGCCTACAGGGAGGGAAGGAGGGGGGAGACGTCCGGAACGGCATGGCGCACGATGCGCACGGGTACCTCCGCCGGGCCGGGGCAACGAGCTGTCGAGGGATGCCCGGTCACCGTAAGCGACGGCCGCGCGCGGGTCCCTGACCGGCGTGCACATTATCGATTCTGCATGCGCCACCCGGGTGGCCTGCGCCTGACCGCCCGTCAGCCGCAGCACCCCCGAAGCGTGGTGCTCTGCGCTTCCGGCGGGATCGCTACATGGGGGCCCGGAAGCCGTCGGTGTCCTGTTCGAGGAGTTCGGCCAGTCTCAAGGGGGTGCGGTCCTCGAACATCGGGCCGATGAGCTGGACCCCCACCGGCAGCCCCTCGGGGGACCGGCCCGCCGGTACGGCGGTGGCGGGGAGGCCGGGCATGGTGGCCAGGCCGGCCCAGACGAGCTGGTCGAAGTACGGGTACGCGACGCCGTCGATGTCGATCCTGCGGTGCAGCGGATCGGGGTGGTGGTCGTGCGGGAACGCGGGAGTGGGCGTGATGGGGCACACCACGGCGTCGAACTCCGCGAACAGCTGCCGCCAGGCGTGGCGGTGGAGCTCGCGACGCCCGTTCGCCGCGATCCAGTCGTGGTGGCTGAACACCATGGCGCGCAGCCGCGCCGCATCGAAGCTCCGGTCGTCCGCGTCCAGTGCGGCGGCGCGGGTCCGCAGCTGCTCCTTCGCCTCGACGGGGAAGCGGGCGACGGCGCTCGAGAACATCAACTCCGCGTAGAGCACCGCCGAGTCGGCCAGATCGGGCAGCAGCGGACTGTGCCGTTCGACGCGGGCGCCGCCCTCGGCGAGCGCGGCGGCCACCCGGTTCACCCCCGCCCGTACGGCGGAGCCGGTCGGGATCAGCGGATGGTCCTCGAGGACCAGGACCCGGAAGTCGCAGAGCCGCTCGTGGCGCGCGGGCGGCAGCGCCAGGTCGTACGCCACCCCGTGCGTCAGCGGATCCGGTCCGGCCATGACGTCGAGCAGGAGCGTGAGGTCGCGGGCCGTGCGGGCCATCGGGCCGACGACGGCGAGGTCGAGGTCGGCCGGGAGGGCCGGCGCGGGCGGCGGGGTCATCCCCCGGGTCGCCGCCAGCCCGAGCGTCGGCTTGTGCGCGTGGATGCCGCAGAAGTGCGCGGGGGTGCGCAGCGAGCCGGCGAGGTCGGAGCCGATCGACAGGGCACCGAACCCGGACGCCAGGGCCGCCGCTGATCCGCCGGAGGATCCGCCCGACGTCCGGGTGGGGTCCCAGGGGTTGTTGGTGGTGCCGTAGATCTCGTTGAAGCTCTGGATGTCCTGCAGTCCCAAGGGCACGTTGGTCTTGCCGAGCACCACCGCGCCCGCGGCCTTGAGCCGCGACACCTGCACCGCGTCCTCGGCCGGCATGTGGTCGCGGTGCTGCGGCATGCCCCAGGTCGTGGGCAGCCCGGCCATGTCGTAGGACTCCTTGACCGTCACCGGGATGCCGAGCAGGGGCCGGTGCTCACCGCGGGCGAGCGCCCGGTCGGCATCGCGCGCGGCGTCCCGTGCACGGTCGAAGTCCGGTACGCAGATCGCGTTGACCGCTTTGTCGTGGCGCTCGATACGGGTGATCGCCGCGTCGGTCAGTTCCGCCGAGGTCACTTCTCGGGCACGCAAGGCAGCCGCGAGTTCTTCGGCCGTCCGAAAGTTCCAGTCCATGGATCGGACCGTACCGACCCCTCGAACGGGCCACGAAATACCGTTTTGTGCAAGCGGAGTCGGTCGGTTACGCGAGGAAGCTCAACCGGACCTGGCGGTCCGGGTTGTCCTTGTTGGTGTCGACCAGGCAGACGGACTGCCAGGTTCCGAGTTGGAGGCGGCCGTCGAGGACGGGCAGCGTCGCGTGCGGCGGTACGAAGGCGGGCAGGACGTGGTCGCGGCCGTGGCCGGGGGAGCCGTGGCGGTGCTGCCAGCGGTCGTCCGCGGGCAGCAGGGTGCGCAGGGCCTCCAGCAGGTCGCCGTCGCTGCCGGCGCCCGTCTCGATCACGGCGATGCCCGCCGTGGCGTGCGGGACGAAGACGTTGAGCAGGCCGTCGCGGCCGGCCGCGACGTCGGCCAGGAACTGTTCGCACGCGCGTGTCAGGTCGGTGACCGTCTCGGAGCGGCCGGTGGTGAGGTCGAGGACCCGGGTGGTGAATCGATCGGACATGGGCACCATGGTGGTCCACGGCAGCGGCCCGTGCGCAGGCGCCCCGCCCGGCCGGAGCGAAGAGCGACCCCGCCACGCCGCACGCGCCGCGCGCCGCCGTGTCCGTTCGCTGTCGGAGGCGTGCTCTAACCTCGGCTCCGACAGGCTCGCGCCACGCCACCACACCCCCATGGAGCAGGCAGGATGGCCACGACCCCGCAGAAGATCACCACGTTCCTGATGTTCGAGGGCGGCAGGGCCGAGAAGGCGATGGACTTCTACATGTCGCTCTTCGACGACGCCGAGGTCATCAGCGTCACCCGCTACGGCCCCGAAGGGCCCGGCGAGGAAGGCACGGTCCTGCACGCCACGTTCGCACTCGCCGGCCAGCAGTTCATGTGCATCGACAGCGCGGTCAAGCACGAATTCGGCTTCACCCCCGCGATCTCGCTGTTCGTGCAGTGCGAGAGCGCGGCCGAGCTCGACCGCCTCTACGAGGCCCTCGTCGAACAGGGCCAGGCGCTGATGCCGCTGGGCTCGTACGGCTTCAGCGCCAGGTTCGGCTGGGTCAACGACCGCTTCGGCGTGTCGTGGCAGCTGAACCTGCCGGAGTGAACGCGCTCGGGAGCCTAACCGGCGTGACCGGGGTACTGCGGCGGTGGCGGACCGAAGCCGGCGGGGCCCTGCGGGGAGCCGTAGCCGCCGTACGGGCCGGGCACGCCGGGTATCCCGGGGGCGCCGGAACCGTACGGCCCCGGCCCGAATCCGTACGGCCCGGGGAGGACGCCCAGGCGCGGCGCCAGGTACCGGACGACGGACCGGTGCAGCTGCCCCAGCCACTCCTGGAGGCGGCTGACGCGCCGGGCGTTGACCTGGCACCCGTACGAACTGCCGTCCGGCAGCAGCACCGTCACGACGAGGTGGGCGCCGCGGTTCAGGGGCGCGTAGGTGATCCCGGCGAGCTCCTCCCAGGCGAAGTCGGCCTCCACGCCGTCGACTTCGAGGACGACCCCCGTGGCGTCGGCGACCACGCTGTTGCGGCGGTCGGCGATCACGACGTCGGGCGCAGCCTCCACCGGCCCGGCCGGGACGGCGGGCGCCACCGCCGGCATGGGCGGCGGACCCTGCGGCAGGGGCGGGGCCGCCTGCGCCGCCGGGACGGGCGTGGACGGCGTCGATGCCTGCAGGACCGTCGGGACCGGCGGGACCGGTGTCTGCGGGAGGACAGGCTGCGGGGCCGGTGTCTGCGGGGTCGCCGGCTGCGGGGTCGCCGGCAGCGGTACGGGCACCTGCGGGGCCGGGAGCGCGGGCGCCTCCGGGTCGCCGAGCAGGTCCAGCAGGGCCGAGGGCGTCGGACGGTCCGCCGGGTCCTTCGCGAGGCAGGCCTCGACGAGCGCGCGCAGCCCGTCCGGAACCGCCGCCAGGTTCGGCGGTTCGTGCACCGAGCGGTACATCAGCCCCATGGGCGTCCCCTCGCCCCACGCGCTGCCGCCGGCCGCGGCGACCAGGACCGAGCCGAGGGCGAACACGTCGGCGGCGCCCGTGACGTCGTGGCCCAGGGCCTGTTCGGGGGCGAGGTAGCCGGGGGTGCCGAAGGCCGTTCCCGTGGCGGTCATCCGCGTGGACTCCACCGCCCGCGCGATGCCGAAGTCCAGCACCCGCGGCCCGTCGTCGGCCAGGATGATGTTGCCGGGCTTGAGGTCGCGGTGCACGAGCCCGCAGGCGTGCACGGCCTCCAGGGCCTCGGCGAGCGCGGCGGCCAGGGTACGCAGTGTGGGCTCGTCCATCGGGCCCTCGGCGGCGAGCCGGGCGGCGAGCGTCGGGCCCGGTACGTACGCGGTCGCCAGCCAGGGCGGGTCGCCGTCGGCGTCGGCGTCCACGACGGGCGCGGTGTGGAAACCGCCGACCCGGCGGGCAGCCGCCACCTCGGCCCGGAACCGCTCCCGGAAGGCGGGGTCCGCGGCCAGTTCCGGCCGGGCGACCTTGACCGCCACCGCCCGGCCCCCGCGGGACCGAGCGAGATAGACCGTCCCCATGCCGCCTTCGCCGAGCTTGCGCTCGACGGCGTACCCCCCGATGCGTTGCATGGGCCCAGTATGGCGGCCGCCGGTGACAGCCCGCGCGAGCGGGTCAGTCCGCGGCCGGCGGGAGGGACCGGAGGCCGGCTGCGGTGAGGCCGGCGAGCCGGGCGGCCGGTTCCGGGCCGGGGTGGCGGTGGAACAGGAAGGTCCGGGCGAAGACGGTGCCCGGCACGTTCGCGTGGACCGGGGCCGGGACGGGTTCGTGCGGCAGCTCGCCGCGCGCGACGGCGCGTTGCAGGATCTCCGCCCCCTGCGCCTGTTCCGCGGCGATCAACGTCTGCCGGAACCGCTCCGCGACCCCGGGGTGCCGTCCGAGGTCCGCCGCCAGGCCGGGGGCGACCGCCGCGAGCACCGGGTCCGGGAGCGACGCCACGATCACCCCCGCCAGGGCGGCCAGATCGCCGTGCAGCGTGCCGGTGTCGGGCAGCGGCTCCGGTTACGCGGTCTGCTGCTCGCCCACCGCGCCGACCGCAGGGCAGGCCGCAGCGCCGACCGCCGTACCGCCCCGGGCTCCGCACCGTCGGGCGCGTAGCGCGGCCCGGGTGCCCACCGCCGGTCAGTTTCCGAACAGCCACCCCAGCCCGCCGCCGGCCGCCCGCCGGTCCTCCCGCAGGGCCCGCCGCAGCTCGGACCGGGCCTCGGCGACCTCCTGCGTCAGCCAGTGGGTGTTGCCGACGGTCAGTTGGAGCCGGTGCTCCAGCGGCTTGAGCAGCGCCAGCGCCCGGGCCGGGTCCCCGGCCTCGCCGATGCTGCGGACCACCCGGTAGGCGATCTCCGCGTGCCCGCGCTCCACCAGCTCCGCGGGATCGGGGTACAGGGCGAGGTAGAGCGGGGCGGCCGCGGCGAAGTCGCCGAGCAGCCAGGCGGCGGCCGCCAGCCGCTGCCGTACGTCCAGCAGGATCGGGCTGTTCGCGGGCAGGCCGCGTTCCAGCCCGGGCAGCAGCGGGCCCAGCCGGGCCTGCTCGCTGCGCGCCTCCTCGGGCGTACGGGCGGAGCCGTTCCCGCCGCCCGCGCCGCCGCTCCGCTCGAGCCCGACGGCCAGGTGGTACCGCGCGGCCAGCGTGACCGGCGCGTCGGCGCCGAGCACGCGGGTCGCCTGCTCGATGACCTCGCGCAGCTCGGCCTCGTGGCCGCGGGCATCGCCCGGCCCGTAGGCGGCGGACTCGCCGGCGTACGCGGCCCGCGCCGTGATGGTGTCGGGGTGCTCCACGCCGAGCACCCGCATCATCCTCGGCAGGAGGCGCTCCAGTTCCGTCCGCGACTCCCCCCGTACGCTCATCGCCCGGTGGTAGGCGGCCCGTACGGACAGCGGGTCGTGCGTACCGAACTCCTCCACCAAGTCCGTGACCAGGCCGCCCAGCCGCTGCGCCAGGTCGGCCGGAGCGTCCTCCAACAGCTGCGTCAGGCGGCGCTGGAGCATCGCCCGGACGGGGTCGTCGGCGGGCGGCGCCACCGGGCCGGGGGCCGGGACCGCCTGGGCGGGCACGGTCGGGGAGTACGTCGGCATCGGCGGGACCCCGGCCCCAGCTTCGCCCGGGTCCGCGGCCCGCCCTGCCGCGCCGCGGCTGATCCCGGCCAGCCGCAGGCCCACCTCCCGCGCCGTCGCCGGACGCTCCCGCGGGTCCTTCGCCAGCAGCCCGAGCACCAGCGCGTCCAGCCCCGCCGGCAGCCCCGCCCGCAGCGAGCCGGGCGCGGGCGGGACGGCCGTCAGGTGCTGGGCGAGCAGCTCGTGCATCTCGACGGCAGCGAAAGGGCGTTCACCCGTGAGGAGCTCCATCAGCACGCAGCCCAGCGCGTACAGGTCCGCCCGGCCGTCGACGGGGACCCCGCCCGCACCTCCCGTCCAGCGCTCCGGGGCCATGTACGGGAACGATCCGATGACCATGCCGGTCCCGGTCAGCTCCGTGCCGGGGCTTCCCTGCGCCTTGGCGATGCCGAAGTCCAGGACCTTCACGACCCCGCTCTCGGTGACCATCACGTTCGCCGGCTTGATGTCCCGGTGGACGATCCCCGCGTCGTGCGCCGCCGCCAGCGCCGCCGCGACCTGCACCGCCCAGTCCAGCGCGTCGTGCAGCGGCGGCAGCCCCTCGGCGAGGACCTCGGCGAGGCTGCGCCCTTGGAGCAGCTCCATCACCAGGAACACCGCGTCGCGCCCGGCGCGCTCGGTGCGCCCGAAGTCGTGGAGGGTGGCGATGTTCGGGTGCGCGAGGTTCCCGGCGAGGCTGGCCTCCCGCTCGAAGCGGCGCGCGTCCTCGTACGTCTGCGGGTACCCGATCTTGACGGCGACCCAGCGCCCGACCCGGTCGTCCCGGGCCCGCCAGACCTCGCCGAATCCGCCCCGGCCGAGCAGCTCGTCGAGCTCGTACCGGTCCTCGATCAGCTCCCGCACCGTTTCCGGCCCCCGTCCCGCTCGTCCCTCTCCGGAAGATCATTATCTCCGCACGGGACGCGAGGCGGTCCGTCGGATTCCGGCCGGGGGCGGCGCGCCCCGAGCGGGCCCGGTCAGTCCACCCGGTGCACGCGCTGGCTGGTCAGCTCGTACTGGGCCCCGACGACGGCCAGCCGTCCGGCGGCGATACGGGGGGCGAGGTCCGGCTCCCGGGACAGACTTGCCCGGACCCGCCGCACGTTCGCGGTGACCGCCGCGTCCACCCGGGCCTGGCCGTGCAACCCGAAGTCGATGACGGGGCGGATCTGCTCGGCGAGGTACACGACATGGGCCGGCAGCGGGGTGCGGGTCTCCGCGGCGCGGACGGCGGCCGCGACCGCCCCGCACCCCTGGTGCCCCAGGACGACGACCAGCGGAACGTCCAGCTCCAGCACCCCGTAGGCGATGCTGCCGAGCACCGCCTCGTCCAGGACCTCGCCCGCCGACCGCACGGTCAGCAGATCGCCCAGCCCCTGGTCGAAGACCAGCTCCGGGGGCACGCGGGAATCGATGCAGCCCAGCACCACCGCGAACGGGTGCTGACTGCCCACCAGGGTCCGCCGCACGGCCGCGCTCCGGTCGGGGTGGTGCTCGTGGTACGTCCGCCAGCGCCGGTTCCCCGCCACCAGCCGAGCGAGTGCCGCAGTCGGCGTGGCGGGCCGCAGACCGAAGCCGTCGGGCGGGGAGGGGAGCGCGGGCCCGGCGGAGACCAGGGCCGCCTGGGCGGCGACCACTCCGGTCGCCGCCCACACCAGCCGGCGCCGCCGCGGCCCGCGGGCCGCGGGCGGCTCGTCATCGGTCCTCATGCCCGCAGACGGTAGCCCGGTGGCGGTGCCGGGTCCCGTTCCTGCCGGACGCGTGTCACGGCGCTGTTCCCGCAGGGCTACGGCGAACGGGCGAACGGCCTACTTGGGAGCCACCCAGACCTGCCGCTTGTTGGTGTTCGCCGTGTACAGCTGCACCACGGTGCCGTTCGCCGTCGCGCCGCCGGCCACGTCGAGCACCTTGCCCGACCCGGCGTTGACGATCTGCCCCTTGGCGTTGACCGACCACCGCTGGGCCGCCGTGCCGTTGCAGTCCCACAGCTGGATCTTGTTGCCGTTGGTGCTGAGGGCGCGCGAGTTGTCCAGGCACTTGCCCAGCGCGCGGAACGTCCCGTCCTTGCCGAGGATCCACGACTGGGCCGCCGTGCCGTTGCAGCCCCAGAGCTGGATCTGCGTGCCGTTGTCCGCCTTGCCCCCCTTGACGTCAAGGCACTTGCCGGCCAGGCCGGTCACCTGCCCCTGCGGGGCCAGCGCGGCTCCGGCGCCGGCGGCGAGCATGCGCAGCGCCTGCACGTCGAACTGCTGGACGTAGGTGCCCGCCCGCTTGTCCTGGTAGGCGTACGCCGGCGAGCACATCACGGGGAACTCGCCGGAGTCGCTGCCCTTGACGCAGTCGCCCTTCGTCAGGCTGCGGTTCGCGTGGGCGAGGCCCAGAGCGTGCCCGAGCTCGTGGCTGACGTGGTTGCGCATGTACGTCTCGCCCATGGAGGCGGCGGGCTTGCCCGCCTCGGTGAAGAACTCGCTGTCGATGTACGCGTGCCCGCTCGTCACCGTCTCCGCCACGGAGGAACTGGTGAACCCGCAGCTCAGGTTGGCGCTTCCGGAGCCGTCGCGGACCACCTTCCAGCCCGTGCTGCCCATGCTGCCCTCACCCTCCGGCGGCAGGCAGGGCCGGTACAGCACGCCCATGACCACCTCGCCCTTGGGGCGGGCGTAGTCCCAGCCCACGGGCCGGGTGTCTACCGTGACGGGAAGGTTCGTGATCCGCTGGAGGTCCGCCGCCGACGCCTTGACGTAAGGGGCCAGCCAGTCCGCGGACTTCTGGTCGTAGAACTTGACCGTGTAGCCGGTCGCCAGCCACTTCGTCGCCCCGGCCAGCTTCCAGCCCTCGCCCTGCGGCGGACCGGCCGCCACGCCCTTGGCAGCCGCCGCGGTGCGGCTTCCTTCGAGCTGCATGACGCCGTTCTTGAAGGCGGTGTGGTCGCTGCCGGACTGGACCGAGTCCTCCGCGTGGGCGGCGTCGGGCGCCTTCTCGGGCGCCGGCAACGCCGCTGCCGCGTCGGCGGCCGCGGTGGGGGTCGGGCTGCCTCCCGCGTCCGGAACCGCGCCCGCGCCGGTGCCCGCGCCCGGGTCCTCGGTGCCGAAGGCGCTGGAGGTCAGCTGCAGTCCGCCCACGATGGCCGCCACGGCACACGCCGCAACCGCCGCTTTTCGATATCTGGCCGTGAATCCCAAGTCCCCGTTGCCTTTCGTCGTGACTGCTCGCGGATCCCGGACGCGGGCGCGGTCGCCGGGCGGTCCGGAATCGAACAAATGATAGGCGCACGTTCTCAGCCGCCCTGCACAGCAGGGGAGTTGAGGGTTGGGCAACGCCGGCGACACGGTGCGGTGATGGTGGACCTGCCATGGTTCGAAGCCGGGTCCGCCCGACTCCACCCGATTACGTGCGACTGGCGTTCGACTCCAGACCCGACGAGGAGCCCGATCGATGACGTCCTTCCACGCGGCGACCGTCCACCCCGACCGGTCCGTGACCTACTGCGGAGAGGTCGGCGCGGACCAGGTCGCCACCGCCCGCGCGATCGCCCGGCTCGACCACACGCCCCGCTTCGCGCGCGAGCACCCCAACCGGCCCGGAGCCCTGTTCGTGCTGCGCGACGACGGCGCCCTGGACGTCTACGAGCCGGTCGGCGGCGCCCCCTTCAGCCCCCGCATCCCCGATCCCGCCCCGCGCGGCGCGGCCGCCGCGCCCGCCTCCGCCGCGGTCGCGCTGCCGGTCGGCGCCGCCTCCGGAACCATATGGATCCCCGGGGCCATACGCATCGGCGACGGCAGCATCGGCGGCGCCATGGACACCCCCGGCAACCCGCCCCGGGTGACCCTGCACACCACCGAGTCCCCGGCCGGCGGCCAGTACCTCGAATCCCTCAGCTCGTACCTGATCGAGGTCGCCTCCGAACCGCAGCTCGTGTACTGCCCCGTCACCGACCGGATCGCCCAGCTCGGCCCGCTCCACCAGTCGGCCCGGGCCCTGCGCAACGACGGCGCCCGCCGCACCAACCGCGAGGGCCGGGTCAACATCCAGATCGAGGTCCTCGCGTACGCAAAGAACCCCTGGACCACCGGCTGGGACCCCGGCCAGAAGCCCGGCTGGCGCTCCATCCTGGCGGCGGCCCGCTCCTGGGGCGTGCCCGACGCGTTCCCGGCGGGCCCGCCCGCCCCCTTCCCGGGCCCGGACAAGCCCCGCTCCCGTTCGGTGTGGCAGAACAAGGGCGGCTACTTCGGCCACTGCGACGTCCCCGGCAACGACCACGGCGACCCCGGTGCCCTCGACACGGCGAAGGTCCTCGGCGGCCCGGGCGGCGACACCCCGCCGCCGCCCCGGCCCACGGTCAGCGTCGCCCACCTCGCCGCCGCGGCCCGGGCCGACATCCCCGGACCCGACGGCCACACCACCCACCCCGAGGAGGTCCGGGTCCTGGAGGACGCCCTGGTCGCCGAGGGGCTCCTCGACGACCGCTACGCCGACGGCAGCTTCGGCACGCGCACCCGCGACGCGTACGCCGCCTGGCAGCGCAGCGAGGCCGGGGGCTCCTACTCCGGCCCGGACGCCGACGGCATCCCCGGCATCGCCTCCCTGACCCGCCTGGCGGCCCGCCACGGCTTCACCGCCACCGACTGACCTGCTGCCGACCGGCCCGGGCCTCCTGCCGAGTGCCCTGCCGCCGCCGTACGGGCGCCTACCGCCCGTGCGGCGCGGCAGCCGGCCGGCCGCCCGTGGCGGGGCGCAGGAAGGGGAGGTCCCGGTCGCCGACCCGGGTACGCGGCCCGGCAGCGCGCAGCACCACGTCCAGGACGCGGTCCGGCTCGGCGGCGTAGCAGTGCGCGAACCAGGGCATGTTGGCCTCGACGACCGCCCACGTGCCGTCGACGAGCCGTCCGACGTCGACGCACACCGCGCTGGGCAGGCCCTCGGCCCCGGCGGACAGCACCTCGCGCGCGAAGCCGCGGACCTGCCCGTCCAACGGCCCGGGGTCGAGGCGCCCGTGGACGGCATAGCGGCTGCCGGCGACGGCCTCGCCGTCGAGCACGAACAGCCGGTACTCGGCTGCGAACTCCACCACGCCGCTCACCAGCACCGGCGTCGCTCCGTCGAGTGTCCCCGGCAGGCGGGTCCCGTCCTCGTACACCGCGGCGGGCAGCTCGTCGATCTTCGCCGAGGGCGGCTTGACGAACGCGCGCCCTGCCAGCAGGCGGGCCTGCGCGAGCGTCGTCAGCCGTACGGGACGGCGCACCAGCGCGTACGGAACCTGCGTCAGCCAGTCGTCGGCAGGCTCGAGCAAACCGAGCCCGAGCCCCTCGGCGACCCGGTCGGCGGCGAGCGCGCCGCCGTACCAGTGCACGCCGCGGCCCTGCGCCCGCCCGACATGGGAGACCACCTCGTAGCCCCGCCAGGCCGCGGCCCGGCCGAGCAGCTCCGCCGTGGAGGTGCGGGGCGGATGCAGGAGCAGGGTGCGTTCGGTGCCGTGGCTCATGGCCCGGGAGCTTACGGGCCCGCCGTGCGCGGGCAGGGGCCCAGGGCGGTGGCCTCCAGGGGTAGCGGAAGAGGCGGTTCCATGGGCTATAGTCGATCTCGAGCTCGCCGCCGCGAACAGCAGCAGCGGACCCGGCGTTGGTGGTCCAAGGAAAGGCACCCCACTTCCTGTGGGGGGATGCAGGTGCAAGGCCTGCCCAGCGCTCGAACAAGGCCTCGGCCTCCTCACGGAGGCCGAGGCCTTTCGTCAGTTCGGGATGTAGCGGGTGCAGTCGTTCAGCCAGTTCGTGTAGAACCTGCCGTCGCCCCCCGAGCGGATGTCGACGGTGCGGATGCGCTGCACCTCGGTCAGCATGTGCCGGCCGGTGACCGGGCCGACCTTGCCGTCGACGGTGATCCGCTCCGCCTTCTGGAAGCGGGCCACGGCGTTGAGGGTGTTGTTGCCGAACTGCCCGTCCACGGCCACGTCCGGGCTCTGGACGATGTTCACGCCGCGCTGGACACAGCGTACGGCCGCTCCCGAGTCTCCCTTCTGGATGATGCCGCCAGCCGCCTGCGCCGGGACGGCCACCAGCGCGGCGGTCAGGCCCGCTCCGGCGAGGACGGCGAGACGAGCGGTCCACCTGCGCGACTGCCTCATGGTCTTTCCCCCTGGTTTCGTTGCATCGGTCGATCGGTCGATCGGTCGGTCGGTCGGTCGTCGGTCGGTCGGTCGGTCGTACGGAAGCTATCCGGGCGGCCGCGGGCGGGGCATCCCGCGACGGGTTGACCGCAGGGGTAAACCCCGGCAGTACCGGGCCCGCCGGTCATACCAGCGCCGTAGGGCGGGGGCAGGGCGCTGCGGCAGCGACCGCGATGGTTCCCCGGCCGCCTGTTCGACTAGGGTCGGTCGGAACAGCGAACCGCGCACCCGCGCACACACGACACGAGGAGCAGCCGTGAGCGAGACGGCGTCCACCGCCCTGCAGCAGGAGATCGCCCGGGACCTTCAGGTCACCGGGTCCTTCGACGCGGAGCACGAGATCGAGCGCCGTGTGGCCTTCCTCACGGAGCGGCTCACCTCGACCGGGCTGCGCTCGCTCGTCCTCGGCATCAGCGGTGGCGTGGACTCCACCACCACCGGACGGCTCTGCCAGCTCGCCGTGGAGCGGGCCCGCGCCGCCGGCCACGAGGCGGCCTTCTACGCCATGCGCCTGCCGTACGGGGTCCAGGCCGACGAGAAGGACGCGCAGCTCGCCCTCTCCTTCATCCGGGCCGACCACGTCCTGACCGTGGACGTGAAGCCCGCCAGCGACGCCGCCCTCGCCGCCTCGCTGGCCGCGGGCGTCACCTTCCGCGACGCCCACCACCAGGACTTCGTCCACGGCAACATCAAGGCCCGCCAGCGCATGATCGCGCAGTACGCGGTCGCGGGCGCCCATGACGGTCTGGTCGTCGGCACCGACCACGCCGCCGAGGCGGTCTCCGGCTTCTTCACCAAGTTCGGCGACGGCGCGGCCGACCTCGTTCCGCTCACCGGCCTGACCAAGCGCCGGGTCCGGGCCGTCGCGGACGCTCTGGGCGCTCCGGCCGAGCTGGTGTGGAAGGTCCCCACCGCCGACCTGGAGACCCTCGACCCCGGCAAGGCCGACGAGGACGCGCTCGGCGTCACCTACGACGACATCGACGACTTCCTGGAGGGCAAGCCGGTCGACGAGCGGGCCTTCGGGATCATCACCCGCCGCTACCGGCTCACCGAGCACAAGCGGCAGCTCCCCATCGCCCCCTGAGGCCGCGCGGGAAGCCGGGGGCCGCGGTGACCGCCGGTCTGGCAGCGGACCGGCGCACCGCGCAAGAATGCCGCCATGGCGGACACCCACGGCACCCGGCGCACCCGGCCGGAGCAGAAGCAGGCCTCGGAGCAGCCGGCGCGGCCGGACCGGGCGGCACCGGCAGCCCCGGCAGGACCGGCAGCCCCCGCGGTACGGATCGAGCGCGCCGGCCCCGTGACCACGGTGGTGCTCTCCCGCCCTGAGGCCCGCAACGCCGTGGACGGCCCGACGGCCCGCCAACTGGCCGACGCCTTCCGGGCGTTCGAGGCGGACGAGGAGGCCTCGGTCGCCGTCCTGTGGGGCGAGGGCGGGACCTTCTGCGCGGGCGCCGACCTGAAGGCCGTCGGCACCGAGCGCGGCAACCGGGTGGAGCCCGACGGCGACGGCCCGATGGGACCCACCCGGATGCGGCTCACCAAACCGGTCATCGCGGCCGTCGCCGGACACGCCGTGGCCGGCGGGCTCGAACTCGCCCTGTGGTGCGACCTGCGCGTGGTCGAGGAGGACGCGGTTTTCGGCGTGTTCTGCCGCCGCTGGGGCGTGCCGCTCATCGACGGCGGGACGGTCCGGTTGCCGCGGCTGATCGGCGAGAGCCGCGCCATGGACCTGATCCTGACGGGCCGGCCGGTGCCGGCCGCCGAGGCCCACGCGATCGGGCTCGCCAACCGGCTCGTACCGCCGGGGCAGGCCCGGTGGGCCGCGGAGGAACTCGCCCGGGAGATCGCCTCGTTCCCGCAGCTGTGCCTGCGCCACGACCGGCTCTCCGTACGGGAACAGCACGGGCTGGCCGAGCCCGAGGCACTGGCGGTCGAGCTGCGGCACGGCATGGTGCCGCTGTCCGCGGGGGAGACCCTCTCGGGCGCCGCGCGTTTCGCCTCCGGCGCCGGGCGGCACGGCTCCTTCGCCGACTGACTGCTTCGCCGTACGCCGCCGTACGCCGCCGGCCGGGTTCGGATTACGGCGCGGTCCTGCCGAGCGGCTCGGGGTCGGCGACCCAGCCGGCCGCCAGGACCAGACCGCTGGCCCGGTGCACGGACAGGAAGCCGAAGGGCCGGTCGAAGCGGACGTCGACGCGGCGCACCCGGTGCCGCCGCGCCGGCGGGGCGCCGCCCGGCTGCATGGCGATCGTGGTGACCGCGGCCGCCTCGAAACCGCGGGCGTGGAAGGCCGCCACGGCGGACTGCCGGGCCTCCCCGACGGCGAGGGGACGGCTGCTCACGCCGGGGAAGTGGCCGGTGCTCGCGCGGGCGGCCTCGGCCAGCCCGAACAGCGGGGCCCGTTCGAGCAGATCGTGCTCGGCGGCCACCGAGAACGCCACCGTGGACAGGCCGAGGACCGGCTCGGGCCGTGCCGACTCGACCGTGGTGACCCGCACGCCGGGCCCCGCCGCTCCGTCGGGCAGCTGGGTGCCCGGTACGGCCGGGACGGCGCGGGCGGCCGCCGCCATACCCTGGGCCAGCACCTCGCCCGGGGCGGCCTGCTCGGCGCCGAGGACCAGGTAGACGTCCGTTCCCGAGTCGCCGCCCACCTGGTACAGCGTCAGGGCGCCGGCCACGACGCCGACCCGGTCCAGCCGGGCGGAGTACCGCGACAGCCCCTGGAGCCGCCGCCCCGCCCACGGCCCGGTGGCGGGCTGCTCGGGGTGCTCGGTGAAGGGATGCCGCCAGGTCACCTTCAGGGCCAGGGCCGAGGCGAGCACGAGCAGCGCCCGGGCCGGGTCGGCGACGGGCATCGTCTCGATGAGGCCGCCCGTCCGCTCCGCGGCCCAACGGTCCAGCGCCGCCCGGTCGGTGGCGGGGTCCCCGGTCAGCCGGCCGCGCGTGCCGGCCGGGAGGCCCGCCGCCCAGCGGTCCTCCAACGGCAGTCCGGCCTGCGTCCAGAGGCCGAGGGCAGCCGAGAGACCGCCGATCGAGCCGAAGCCGGAGAGCAGCTCGCGGGCCGCCCCGGCCGCCTGGGTGGCGGACATGCCGAGGGCCTCTTGCAGCTCGTCGCGGGTTCGGCCGACCGCGCCGTCCGCGAGCAGGGCCAGCAGGGGCCACAGCCCGGCCGCGGTGAACACCGTGTTGCCCCGGGGGTCCAGGGCCCGGGCCCACCGGGTGGTGAGCGCATTGACCGCCCCGACCGTCTGCATCCACATGGGCCCCCACCTTAATCCGTGGTTGAGAGCGGTCCGGCCGGATGAGAACAGGATCCTGCCGGACTTGCTCGCCGAGTACGGCGACACCGAAGACACCCCGATTCCGGTCGCGATCGAGACCTCGCGCGGTCTGCTTGTCGCAGTGCTGAGGGCCGGCAAGCGGCAGGTGTTCGCGATCAACCCGATGGCTGCCGCCCCCTGGAGAGCGTGCGCCGGCTTCATGAGAGGGCCACGTCATCGACCCCGAGGACCTGGCCCCCATCTCGCCGTACCTGACCGAGCACATCCGCCGCTTCGGCGAGTAGTACCTCACCCACGAACTCGGCATCCAGCCCGAGGCCTACGACCCGCATCCGGACCTCGACTTCAGTCCGCTGCGCGGCGATGGCCCCGGCGCTGACGGCTCCGGCCAGGCGGCCTGACCACCCATGCCATGTCGCTACTCCAGCGGCAGCGCGCTGCACACGCACGCGCACCGTTCCACGCCACGCGGAAGACTGCTGGCGCCTACTCCCTGGTCATTTCGTCACTTTCGCAGCAACCTCCGGCTGCGGCCGGGTCCGCATACCCCAGCGGGCAAGAGAGGGGCCGGCAGCACCCAGCGCCGCGAAGAACAACGCCAGCAGCAGCCAGCCTGCCGTGCCGAGGCCGAGCACCACCGTGGTGAGGATCGCGGGGGCGAGAGCCTGGCCCGCGCTGAAGCCGAGACCGAGGACACCTTGGTATTGGCCTTGGGCGTGGTCGGGGGCAAGGCCGAAGCCCAGGGCGAAGCCCGCCGAGGATTGCCAGACCTCTCCCAGGCTGTGGACGAAGATCGCTGCCAGGACCAGTCCCGCCGCGGCCCAGACAGGGGCGTACGCCGCCAGCGCCATCATCGGGCAGCTGACGAGGAAGAGCAGCCCCGCGGTGCGAAACGCCCTGCCGCCGTCGCGCGGGGTCTCGATACGCGAACCGATCCTGGTCTGCATCAGCACGCAGAAGGCGGAATTGACGGCGAACAGCGCGGCCACAGTCCAGCGCGGTGCTTCGGTGTGCTCGGAGATCCAGATCGGCAGGAGCAGGGAAACCACCGGGTATTGCAGTCCCATGGCCCCGTAGAGGGCGGTGAACGCCAGGAACGGGCGGTCCGTGAACGCGAGCCAGCGACGCTGCTGCGGCGGTGCCGCCAGCACCGGGTAGCGAGGTAGCAGGAGCAACAGCACGGCATACAGGGCGAAGCTCGCCGCGTTGCCGAGGATCAGCGTGACATAGGCGCCGCGGGTGTCCGCGGCCAGCGCCAGCCCGGCGCCCACCGTTCCCAGGACGACGCCCAGGTTGACGAAGGTGCGCAGCTTGGCTCGAAACCTGGCCGGGCGATCACCCCCGACCCGGACCACCAGAGCGCCCCAGGCCGCCCCACCGACCGCCGCGGCGATCTGGTCGACCGTCGCGATGATCGTGAGCGCGGTCCAGCTCTCCACGAGGACGAGGGCCGCCATCGACACCGCCTGGACCGCGAGGGCGAGCACCATGATCGTGCGCGCGCCGCGCCGGTCGGCGAGATGCCCGCCGGGTATCCCCGCGCACAGGCCGATCACTCCGGCAATGGTGAGCGCGGCACCGACCTGCACTGCGGGCAGACCCACGACCAAGGTGAAATACAGCGCCGACGCCGCGTTGAACAGACCGTTGCCGACCCGGTTGACGAAACTGGCGGCGACCAGCACGCGCTCCGGCCTGCTGTCCCCGGCCATGCGGCCTATTCGGCCTGCCAGGCCGCCCTTGATCATGGACCGCAGGCTAGCAGCGGCCGCAGAACCCTCCGCAGTCGTACCAAGATCGCGTGCCCTGGCGGTCATGCGGGCCCCGACGTGTGTTCCATCCCCTGGAGGCCGGTGTCGGCAAACGAAGGCGAGCTCAAGCGGTCAGCGCACCAACGCTGTTCAGGAGGGCTTGGTGAACGTGTGGAGATGTTCGCGGAGGAAGGTGTGCAGGGTCCTGGCGGGGCGGCCGAGGATGGTCTCGATGGTGTCGTTGGGAGATTCCGGGCGTGCGATGGCCAGTTGCTGGATCTCTACCACGTGGCTGGCGAGCCAGGGCGGCATATGTGCGGTGGACAGGAGGTGGCTGTGGAACTCGCTCGGCGGCAGGTCGATGTAGCGAACGGGGCGGCAGGTCAGCTCGCCGAGCAGACGGGCGAGCTCGGGGTGGCTGAAGGCCCGCGGGCCGGTCAGGGTGTAGGTGGCGCCGGCAAGGCCGGGGCGCAGGAGGGTCTCGGCGGCGACGTCGGCGATGTCTCGGACGTCGATGTAGTTACAGGGTGCCTCGCGCATGGCCCCGACGAGTACGCCCTCGGCGATCGCCGGGGCGTTCAGGAGCAGCTTTTGCATGAATGCGTAGGGCCGGAGCAGCGTGGCCGTCATTTCGGTTTTCGCCAGGTGTTCCTCGACCAGCCAGTGGCTGCGCGAGATGGCCACCGGTGAGGCGGGCTCGGCTGCCGGGGCGGAGAGTTTGACCACGTGCCGTACCCCGCAGTGGGCTGCGGCATCTATCACGTTGGTCTCCAGCTCGGCTTGACGCGGGCTGTTGGCCATGGCGAGGAACAGTTGCGTGGATCCCTCGAACGCGTCGCGGAGCGTCTGAGGGTCTGCGGCGTCCGCACCGACGATCTCGACCGGCGTGTTCGTGCCGATGGCGGCGCGCAGATCGTCGGGCGTACGGCTGACGGCGCGGCAGGGGGCTTCGAGTTCGATGAGCCGCCGGAGCAGGGCGCTGCCGGTGGCGCCGGTGGCGCCGATGATGGTGATCACAGTGTGCCTTTCGTGGGTGAGGGGTCTGGAGAATCGGGTGGGAAGGGCTGGGTCAGGCCTGTTGCCGGGATGTCGTGCCGTGCCACCGCCAGGTGACGATGGCGGCGGCCAGGCCGGCCGACAGCGGCAGGTCGATCCGCAGCCGCTCCAGCCATCCGGCATCGGGCACCGGTGTGTGCGACGGCAGCCAGTCGGATCCGAACCAGCCGGCCAGGCCGGCGATTCCGGCCGCTGTGACGGCAAGTCCGAGGGTGAGTACCGGTCGCGGTGCCGAGGTTGTCCAGCGCCGGGGTCGGCCGCGGCGGTGCAGCCACGCGCCGACGATGCAGGCCACCAAGGCCGATGGGGCCCCGATGGAGGTGAAGGCGGCCCTGGTCAGTTCGGGCTGGCCGCTGAGGAATCCGCCGAGCCCGGCGGTGAGCGCAGGGGCCAGGTAGGCGGTCGCGGCTTCCTTCCACAGGATGAACGGACGCGTGGCGACACCGCGCCGGGCGGTTCCGGGAGGGGGACTCATGTGACTCCTCCAAAATAAATTAGCTGGCTAACCAGTTGATTAGGAAGCTAACTACTTGGGTGTAGGAAAGGGTGCCGCGCGGTCGAGGCAGGCGCCCCCCGCGCGGACGTGATGCCGCAGCTATTCGGCAGTCAATGCGCCGATCCGCTGAGTGATCCGCTCCAGGAGGTCGAGGAACAGCCCGCGTTCGTCGGCGGCCAGTCCGCCGACCAGCGCCTCAAGCCGGGCGAAGTGGTCCGCGGCCATATCGCGCAACCGCCGGCTGCCGCGCGCCGTGAGTACGACCACTGCGCCCCGCCCGTCCTCCGTTGAGGCGCGGCGAGCCACCAGGCCCTCTCGCTCCAGGCCAACGACCAGGCCGGTCACTGTGGCGCGCGAGACGCCAAGACTCTTTGCGAGCTGCGAGGGCGACTTCTCCCCGTCGCTGTCCTCGAGATCCACCAGGAGGCGGTAGCGCCCGGTCGACAGCCCGGAACGCGCGAAGTGCACTTCGGATGCCCGGTCCAGGCGCGCCCCGGCAGCCATCAGGCGCACCGCGACAAGCACCGCCTGCGGGTCGGCCTCAAGCCCGTACCGCGCGATCTGCTTCCGCGCCTGTTCGAGCGTGGGTGCAGCGCCGGGGTTCGTATCCTCGTCACTCATGAGAAGTAATATGGCAGCTAACTATCTGCCGGTCAAGTCGCCGAGAGCCTCGCAGCCGCAGACTACGGGCCTTCACGGATGCCGACCCTGTCGCCCCGTACGCAGCCGAACGGGTTGCTTGCGCCTCGGGCGCAGTGCGGGAGCGGAGCGGCGGGGACCGGGCCCGCCGGTCGGCGTCGGTGAGCCGCTTCTGCCTCTTCAACCGGATGATCGGCCAGCTCTACCACTGCCTCCAGCAGGACCGGAGATATGACGAGGCCCTGGCCTTCCCTGCTCCGCCCGAGCAGGTGGGCGCTGCGGCCGCCTAACCGGAGACCGGCCGCTGGTCCGGGGAGCGGACCCAGGCAGCGAAGCGCTGATCGGGTACTGCATCCTCCCTCCAGTAGCGCAGGACGGTTTCCTGGACGATGTCGAGTCGCTCTGCGGCGATCAGGCACGAGACCGGCTCTTGCCCTCCCGCATCGGCCTCGAAGGCGACCACGACGGGCGGCTTCTCGCCGAGCTGACGAGTGACTCTGAGGATCTCGTCGGGCGACGGCGCGCGGAAGGTCGGATCGTGAAACGCCGAAGGGCAGTTGACGAATAGCGGATCACCGAAGACCAATTCCAGGCTGTGGTAGTACGCCAGGTCGTAGTTGGCAGCGAGCCTGAGCTGTCCGCCGTCCCAGGCAACGACGTCCCAGTCCCACCAGGACCCCTCAGGGAGCTGGATCCCAGCATGCGCTCCTTCGGCGTCCACCCGCGCCCTCCTGCCGTTCGAACAGATCGACAGGCTACACAGCGGCTGTGACCGTGCGACTTGACGAGTCAGAGCCCTGAGGCGTCTACGGGGCGGCCCGCGGGTTGCACTGCGCGCGGCCTTTCCCCCACCCCGCCCCTTCTCTCCCTGCTACCGCCGGGAGGTTCCCCCAGAAACCTCTCGATCGCCGGGCGGCGGGAGGCCTATTGCCGCAGGGGCATGGGGGAGAAGGGGTGGTTCTCCCAGATCCGGCGGGAGGCGTCCTCCGGGTACGGGGCGACGGCCGGTCGGGTGTCGAAGAGTCGGACCAGGCGCTGCCGGGTGTCGTACGCGGGCCAGCCGGGGTCGCCCTCGGCGGCGAACGCCGTCCACGCGGCACGCATGCGGCCGGACAGTTCCTCCGCCTCGGGGGAAGGCGGCGTACCGATCAGCGCGGCCGGCTGACCGCGGTCCAGGGTGCCGAGGACGAGCGGCACGTCCAAGCCGTGGCAGGCGCCCAGCGCACCGCCCATGCCCGGCGCGGGCCAGGTCAGCTCGTAGGCGTACGTGCACCCGCCGGCGGCCGCGTGGGCCTCGGCGAGGTGCAGCGTCGGCATCCTGAACAGCCAGTCGGAGTGGACCCGCTCGTACAGCTCCTCCGGACCCGCCGCCGGAAAGGCCTCGCGGTAGCGGCGCGCACCGTCCTGGCCGGGGGCGAAGACGTCGAGTGCGCTGCCCGCCTGCTCCTCGTCCACCGCGCCGAGGAGGCCGTCCACCGCCGCGAACAGGCGGTGCTCGTCGCGGGTGTGGCCGACGAGGAGTTCCACGCCGCGGGCGGCGCCGGCGGACACGGCCTGCCACGGGGTGGCGGCAAGGACCTCGCCGTCGACGACGGGGGAGAAGAGGATTCCCCTGTGGGCGGCCCGGCCCCAGCGCCCGTTCCACTGCCCGGACTTGGCGCCGACCGCGTCACCGGCGGCGGGCAGCCGGTGCGGGGCGACTCCGGACAGGTCGCCCACGGTGGGCCGCAGCCCGAGCTCGGCGGCGCAGGCGGCGGAGATGTCCTCGGCGAGCTCCGGTGAGAAGAACGTGCCCGGCATGCTCTGTACGACGGCCCGGCGGAAGAGCCCCTCCGCGCGGTCCATCGACAGCAGCGCGGCGATGGACCCGCCGCCCGCCGACTGGCCGAAGACCGTGACCCGGCCGGGGTCGCCGCCGAAGGCCCCGATGTTGTCGCGCACCCATCGGAGGGCGGCCACCTGGTCGAGCAGGCCGCGGTTGGCGGGAGCCCCCTCGATCTGCGCGAAGCCCTCGATGCCGACCCGGTAGTTGAACGTCACCACGACGACACCGCCCTCGCGCGCGAGGCGGCCGCCGTCGTACTCGGGCAGGCCGGACGTGCCGAAGGCGTAGCCGCCGCCCTGGACCCAGACCATCACCGGCAGCCCTGCACCCCGGTCGGCCTCGGGTGACCAGACGTTGACGGTCAGCCAGTCGTCGCCCGCCGCGTCCCGCGCCAGCGCGTCCATGCCGAACAGGCCGGCCTGCGGGGGAGGCGGACCGTACGCGACGGCCTCCCGCACCCCGCTCCAGCCCCGTACGGGAAGTGGCGCGGCGAACCGCAGGGCGCCGACCGGCGGCTCGGCGAAGGGAATGCCGCGGAAGACCGCCACTCCCGCCTCCCGGCTGCCGCGCAGCGCCCCGGCCGCCGTACGGACGACGGGCCGAGGCGCGGACGAACCGTGTGAAGCGGGCGTGGCAACGGTCATCGGAGGCCCCTTGGCATGGGTGGAGGGGCCTCGCCGGCCCCGGACGCCGGGAATCATCCACCGCGTCCGGATCCCGCGCCAACGAATTACCGGGGGCCGGGTGCCTGCGGCTGCGCCGCCCCCGCCCCCGGCCCCGCCCCCGCCAGTCCGCGCAGCAGCAGGCGCACCCCGAGGTCGAAGCCGCGCGAGTCCAGCTCGGCGAGGCCGCCCGGCAGGGCGCCCGCGGCCTCCAGCGAATCGGCCAGGGCCGGGTAGTTCGGCCGGTAGGCGCCGGGCGGGCCGGTGAAACCGGCGGTGAAGGTCTCCAGTGCCGAGCCGAGGACGAGGTTGTCCAGCGCGGCGGCGGCCTCAGCGGCCTCGGCGGGGGTGCAGCCGTACCGGGTGAGGGCCGCGAGCACGGCGTCGTACCCGCGCAGGGCCTTGTCGGACGAGACCCGGTGGCGGGCCACGAGCGGGATCATGTGCGGGTAGCGCAGGTAGACCCGCCGGTACCCGTGCGCGTAGGCCGTGATGCCCTCCGCGCCGCCGGGGTCCGCCAGCGGTCCCAGGTCGATCTCGTCGTTGATGAGCTCGGCGACCGCGTCGAGGAGGTCTTCCTTCGATGCGACGTGGTGGTACAGGGACGCGCCCTTGACCCCCAGCCGGTCGGCGATCGTGCGCATTTTCAGCGCTTCCGCGCCGTGCTCGTCCAACAGCTCCAGAGCCGCGCGGGCGATGATCGCGCGGCTGAGGAGGGTCTGGCTCGGCCGTGGCATCTGCGACTCCTTCACTCCCGGATGCGCAGGTTACCTGTCAGGAACGCTTCACAAGCAGCCAGGAACGCCGCTACATTCCAGCCACCTCGTTTACCTAACGCGGTTAGATTTAGCGCGAGCCGCCGGTCGGCGTCCGCGCGCCCGGTGAGGTGATCACATGAACAGACGTACGAACGCGGTCGCGGGTACGGCGGCAGATGCGGTGGCGCATACGGCAGCGGATACGACAGCGGATACGACAGCGGATGCGGCAGTCGACACCGATGCGGCCCGCCTCCGCGACCTGGGCTACCGCCAGGAGCTGCGCCGCAGCCTCGGCATCCTGGGCAACATCTCCATGGGCTTCGCCGTGGTCTCCCCGGTCGTGGCCCTGTACGCCGTCTCGATGGTCGGGACCACCGTCGCGGGCCCGCTCTGGGTCTGGGCGCTGCCCCTGGTCCTGGTCGGCCAGTGCCTGGTCGTCAACGTCTACGCGGAGCTGACCTCCCAGTGGCCGCTGGCCGGCGGCCCGTACCAGTGGGGCCGCAGGCTGCTCGGCCCGGCTTTCGGCTGGCTCGGCGGCTGGGTGTGGCAGTTCGCCGTCATGTTCGGCAACACCACCGTCGCCTACCTCGCGGCGCCCTGGGTCTACGCCCTGGTCGGCGCCACCCCGACGCCCGGCGGCCTGGTGGCCGTGGCCCTCGGCATCCTGTGCGTGTGCATGCTGGTGAACGCGTACGGCATCACGATCCTGCGCTGGTTCGTCTCCCTCGGCATCGCCGCCGAGGCGGTCGCGTCGGTCGGCGTGGGCTTGGCCCTGCTGCTCTTCTTCCGGGAGCACGGCTTCCCGCTGTTCACCGAGACCCTCGGCGCCGAAGCCCTCTCGGGCGGCTCCACCCTGCTCGGCTTCCTCGCTGCCGTGGCCGTCGCCGGCTGGGCCTTCATCGGCTTCGACGCCTGCGTGTCCACCGCCGAGGAGACCAAGGACGCCGGCCGCCAGGTGCCGCGGGCCATGTGGTGGGCCCTGCTCAGCGTGGGCGCCGTCGTCATCCTCAACGCCATGGCCGTCGCCCTCGCGCACCCGCACCCCGAGGCCGTCGTCGCCGGCGAGGACATCGACCCGGTGACCACCGCCGTGGTCCACGCCTTCGGCGGCTGGTCCGACAAGCCGTTCGTCGTGGTGGTGCTGGTCGGCTTCCTCGCCTGCGCCATGGCCTCCCAGGGCGGGGCGGCCCGCGGCCTGTTCTCCCTCGCCCGCGACGGCGTCTTCCCCTTCTCCCGGCACGTCCGCAAGGTCAACCGCCGCCAGGCCCCCATCGGCGGCCTGGTCGCCTCCACGCTCATCAGCGGCGGCGCACTCGCCCTCGGCCTGAACGCCACCGCCATCGGCAGCCTGATCGCCTTCGGCACCGCGGCCACGTACCTGCCGTTCTTCTTCGTCTCGCTCGCCGCGCTCGTCGCGCGCCTGCGCGGAACCTGGGTGCCTTCGGGCGCCATCCGGCTCGGCCGCAAGGGCACCGTCCTGAACGTCCTCGCCGTCGCCTGGACCGCCTTCGAGGTGGTCAACGTCTGCTGGCCGCGGGCGGTCCTCGCACCGCCCGGCGCCCCCTGGTACCAGGTGTGGGCCGCGCTGCTGGGCACCGCCGCCGTGCTCGGTTCGGGTCTGGTGTACCTGCTCGTACGCCGCCCCCACGACCGGCTCCGCGGCGACGGCCCCGACGCTGCGCCGGCCGCTGTGGCCGATCCAGCGGCGGCCAGCCCGGCGGAAGCGTCCTGACGGAGGTCCCGCGCGACCACCCCCCACGCTGCAGTTCACCCGTCCGACCGGCTCCGCCCCGAGCACCGAACACCGGGCACCGAACACCGGGCAACGAGACCGGACAACGAGACCGGACAACGAGCACCGAGCACCGCCAACGCGCCACGGAGGAATGCGCCATGTCCCTGTCCAGCACACCCCGCCCCCGCACCTCGCGCCGTGCCTTCTGTACCACCGCCCTGACCACCGCCGCGGGCCTGTTCCTCGCCACCGGAGCCACAGGCCGGGCGGCGGCCGCAACGGCCCCCGCCGCCGGCGCCCTGACCGTCCCCGCCGAGTGGCAACCGCACTCCGGCTGCGTGATGGCCTGGCCCTGGGACCGCAACGTCGGCTGGGGCGGGCTGCTCAAGGCGGTACAGGCGGAGGCCGCCGCCATAGCCAAGGCCATCGCCCGCTTCGAGCCCGTCCTCATGGTCGCCGAGCCCGGTACCGCCGCCGACGCCCGCCAGCAGTGCGGCGGCAACGGCGTGACCGTCATCGAGTACCCCGTCAACGACTGCTGGACCCGCGACACCGGCCCCGTCTTCGCCCTCGACGGCGACCGCACCCACCTCACCGGGCTCGACTTCCGCTTCAACGGCTGGGGCAACAAGTACCCGTACGACAAGGACGACCTGCTGCCCGTCGGCGTCTGCGACCACCTGTCCGTACCGCGCCGGCCCGTCGACCTCGTGCTCGAGGGCGGATCGGTGATCACCGACGGGGCGGGCACCCTCATCACCACCGAGGAGTGCCTGCTCAACCCCAACCGCAACCCGGGGCTGAGCCGCGCCCAGATCGAGTCCGCGCTGCTCGCCGCGTACGGTGCGAACAAGGTGATCTGGCTCCCGTACGGCCTGAACAACGACATCATCACCAACGGGCACGTCGACCTCGTCGCCGCCTGCCTCGGACCGGCGCAGGTCCTCCTGCACACCCAGCCCGACCCCGCGCACCCCAACCACGCCCGGATGGCCGCCAACAAGGCGGTGCTGCAGGCCGCGACCGACGCCTGCGGCCGCCCCTTCCAGATCAGCGAACTGCAGCAGCAGCCGCAGTTCCGCGTCAACGGGGCCCTGGTGGAGACCTTCAGCTACACCAACTACTACCTGACGAGCGGCAGCGTGGTCGTGCCGACGGCCTCAGTGGCCGACGACGCCCCCGCGCTGGCCCGCTTCGCCGCCCTCTTCCCGGGCCGGGAGATCGTCGGCATCCCGGCCCGGACCCTGGCCTGGGGCGGCGGCGGGGTCCACTGCATCACCCAGCACGTCCCGGCCACGGCCTGACCGGCCGACCGCGGCGGCGGGGCCCTCAGTCAGGTCCCGCCCCCGCGGTCACCTGCACCGTCGCCGGCCGGCCGACGGCGCCCCCGGGCCGGGCGAGCAGACGACGGAGCCAGCGGGTGCGGGCCTCGCGGGCGTCCCGGCTGAGGGACGCCCGGGGGGCGATGGTGTCGAAGCCGTGGAAGGCCCCCGGCCACACGTGCAGTTCGGCCTCGCCGCCGGCCTGCCAGATGGCGTTGGCGTAGGCCACGTCCTCGTCCCGGAAGGTCTCCGCCGACCCGACCTCGATGTAGGCCGGGGGCAGCCCGGACAGATCCTCCGCCCGGGCGGGAGCCGCATAGGGCGGCAGGTCCGCGGCGCCGTACCGGTCGCCCAGCAGCGCCCGCCACGCCGTCGCGTTGGAGGTCCGGTCCCAGGTGTCGACGCCGGCCATCTGGTGGCTGGAGAACGTGTCGCTGCGGTCGTCGAGCATCGGGCACAGGAGCAGTTGCCCGATCGGCGCAGGCCCGCCGCGGTCACGGGTCAGCAGGGCGAGCGCCGCGGCGAGCCCGCCGCCGGCGCTCTTCCCCCCGATGACGATCCGGTCGGGGTCGATGCCCAGTTCGGCCGCGTGCCCGGCGGTCCACACGAGCCCGGCCCAGCAGTCCTCCAACGGGTCGGGGTACTGCGCGTGCGGCGCCAACCGGTACTCGACCGAGACGACGGCCAGCTCCAGCGGGAGGGCCCAGGCGCGCAGCAGCTGCGGCAGCACCGACCACGCATTGCCCGTGACCATCCCGCCGCCGTGCATGTAGTACAGCAACGGCAGCGGCCGGGCGCGCCCGGCGGGCCGCGCGCTGACGAGCGTGACCTCCGGCCCGCCCGGCGGTCCCGGCACGCGCAGCTCCTCCACCTCGAAGCGGCCGTCGGCCGCGAGCTCCCGTACCGTCGGCCTCGGCCGGGTCGCGGCGTCGCGCTCCTGCCGGGCCGCCAGGTTCTCAAGGGTGAGCGGCTCCCGCGCCGGGCCGCCCAAGGCAGCCAGGGCCGCCGCCAGTTCGGGGTCAAGAGGGGGCGCACCACCGCGCACGGCATCCATGGGAGCAGTCAATCACCACCCGTCCGGGGAGGCCGCCGCTCCTTGCCCCCCGCCCTGCCTACTGCTTGACTCGCCGTGCGGAGCCGAGAGGAGCGTCGACCACCCCATGAGCACCGACACCGCCGAGACACCCGCCGCCGTCGTGGCCGCCCAGCCCCCTGCCACCGCCGAGTCCCACGACACCGACGTGACCGCCGACACCGACGTGACCACCGACATCGACGTCCTCGTGCTGGGCGGCGCCGGCGTCGACACCATCGTCCACGTCCCGGAGCTGCCGCTCCCGTTCGCCGACAGCTACCTGATCCGGCCCGGCATCGTCACCCGTGCGGGCCAGAGCGGTGACTTCGTCTCCCTCGGGGTGAGCGCCCTCGGACTGCGCACCCACCACCTCGACCTGCTCGGCGACGACCACGAAGGGGACCTCGTCCGCGCACTCCACCGCGACCGGGGCATCCCCCTGACCGAGGTCCCGCTCCCCAGCGGCACCAGGCGCGCGGTCAACCTGGTCGGCCCCGACGGGCGGCGGCTCTCCCTCTACGACGACACCCGCAGCCACGCCGACGACCGCCTGCCCGAGGCGACCGTGCGTGCGCTCGCCGCCACCAGCCGGCACGCCCACGTGGTGATCAGCCATCCGTGTGCGCTCGCGCTGCCCTGGCTGCGGGAGGCCGGCCTCACCGTCTCCACCGACCTGCACGACTGGGACGGCGTCAACCCCTACCACGAGCCCTTCGCCCTCGCGGCGGACCTCGTCTTCGTCTCCGCCGCCCGCCTGGCCGACCCCGAGCGCACCCTGCGCGACATCGCGGCGCGGGGCCGGGCCCGCATCGTCGTCGCCACCGACGGCGCGGAAGGCGCCCACCTGCTGGCCGACGGCGAGCTCACCCACGTCCCCGCCGTCGAACCCCCCGCGCCCGTGGTCGACTCCAACGGTGCGGGTGATGCCTTCGCCTCCGGCTTCCTGCTCGGCTGGCTCGGCGGCGAGGACCCCCTGAGGTGCGCGCTGTACGGGGCCGTCGCCGGGGCCTACGCCTGTACGGTGCCCTCCACCCGCGCCGAGGCCGTCAGCCGCCCCGAACTCCTCGCCCGGGTCGCCCTCCTGACCGGCACCCCCCTCAAGGGTGGGGAACCGGCGATCCGGTGACGGCGCCGCCGCCCGCTCGGCAGGATGGCCGCATGGACCGAGGGGACACGGAGCAGGGCGGATCGCGGCCGGTGGTGGTGCGGGTACCGGTGGAGCCGGTCGAAGCCGCAGTCGAGGCCGACGCGGTCGACGCCGCGGCGCGTGCGGGCGACGTGGTCGTACGCGGCCCGCTGTTCGGGGTGGTGGCGCAAGGCGTGGGCGAGGCCCCCCGGTGGCGGGTGGTGAGCCCGGTGACGGCGGGCTGTC
The DNA here is from genome assembly GCF_040645035.1 of Streptomyces sp. NPDC046876. Taxonomy (NCBI): domain Bacteria; kingdom Bacillati; phylum Actinomycetota; class Actinomycetes; order Kitasatosporales; family Streptomycetaceae; genus Streptomyces; species Streptomyces sp. NPDC046876. The sequence goes on from NZ_JBEYXK010000018.1 coordinate 36,681, forward strand.
CGCAGCAGGACCGCGACAGCCTGAACTCCCGGCTGTGGTTCCGCGCGAAGGACGGGGCGCAGGACAGGGGGTAGCGCAGGGAACTCCTCGCGGCGGTCGCCCGTCTGGAGAGCGAGCGGGTCGACGACCTCACCGTCGCCGGGACCCGGTACCGCATCGTGCGCGCCGAGGAGTACGCGGGCACGGGCCCGGGCGGCATCGAGGAGCCCGCCCGACCGACCCGGAGCCCCCCGTCCCCGACTGGAGCCGCGGAGCCAAGGGCCCCGAGGTCGACGACGGCCTGGTGCCGGACCCGCAGGCGCCGGTCACCCCGAACCGTGCCGTGGAACAACTCGCCCTACGCGGCCTGTGCTACACCGGCCGGGGGTTCCCCGAAGACGTGCTCGCCGACTCCCGGCGGGCGCTGCAGACGCACCCTGACGTGCTCCTCCTGCCGCCGGCGTTCACCCGTCGTGGAGCAGTCCTCGAGGGGCTGGAAGGCGATCAGCGGCCCGCACGCGACCGCCCACGGCGCCCGCGTCTCCCTGGACTTCGCCCTCACGTGGGCATGGCCCCGGATGCGCGGGCTGATCGCCGTCGACACGGACGTGCCCGCCGACGCGCACAGCCGGGCCGCGGCCGACGCGGCATCGCCGGACCCGGAGGCCGCGGAGCCGGCTGCGGAGCCGGCCGAGTACGCCGAGTACGCCGAGACCGCCGGCAGGCTCCGGGCGGGCCGCGTCAACCGGCTGGAGTTCCAGGAGATCGTCTACCGGAGCGCCCGCACCCGGCGCCTGCTGCGCTGGGGCCCGGGCGGGCCGGAGGGGCCGCGCCCGTTCGACGCCAACAGCCAGGCCCCACGCGCACCCCCCCCGCTCGACGAGGACGGCACCATCGTCCCCGAGGACTGAACTGCCCGCCGGGGCCCGTGCGCCTCTCGGTTCAGGGCGCCGGTTCCCCGTCCGGCAGGTTCCGTACGAGAGCGACGGGCCGTGCTGCGCGGTCGGTGGACCAGCGGTCCTCGGCCAGCAGCATCGCCACCAGGACGGCGACCAAGGCCAGCAGTTGGGCCAGCCCGGACACCGCGTGGCCGACCTCCACGGTGGCCAGGGCGAGCGGTACCCCGGCTGCCCGGTAGCCGAGCGGAGCCAGCCGCAGGGCAGCCAGGAAGGCCACCTCGCCGGCGAGGAACAGCGCGACCCCGCCCGCGAGGGCCAGGGCCGGGGCGGTGGCCAGGGGCTCGCCGAGGTGCCCGAGCACCTTCTTCACCCCGGCCGCCAGGCAGGCGATGCCCAGGAGGATCGGCAGGAAAGCGTAGTAGAAGGCGTTCATCGCGACCGCGAAGCGCTCCGGCGGGGCGGTGTCGCGGAAGGCGCGCTCGGCCCGGTGCTCGTCCCGTACGAAGTAGGACCACCACAGGGCGGCCGCCAGGGCCAGCGCCAGGAACGTCCCGCCCACCACCCCGGCCGACAGCGGCAGGTCGCCGACCCCGATGCCGATGGCGATGACGGACTCCCCGAACGCGATGATGAGCAGCAGGCCGTGGCGCTCGACGAAGTGTGCGGGGTCGAGCCCGCCGAGCTGGCGGCGCAGTTCGGCGGCGGTCCGGCCGTCGCGCCGGCCCGGGCCGTACTGGGCGAGGCGCGGCGTCACGAACTGCAGCACCAGTGCGAGCGCCCACAGCCCGTCGGCCTCGAGCGACTCGGCCGGACCGGCGGCGGTGACGGCAAGCGCCGCAAGGGAGTTGGGTATGGCGTACCAGACGACGTCGCGGCCGTGGCTGCGGGTGTACAGGGCGCTGTGGACGAGGACCACCAGCAGGTAGCCGATCCCGAAGGCGACGCCGGCGCCGGTGTCGGTGAAGGCGTGCGGGACCGCCAGGGCGCACAGCAGGAAACCGGCCATGCCGAGCAGGAGCAGCAGCCTTCGCGAGGGGCGGTCCGGGGGCACTTGGTTGGTGAGATAGGCGTACGCGCCGTACATCCAGAACAGGACGGTGAAGATCAGCGCCACGTGGCCGGCGGTGGCGAAGGTCAGGTCGTGCGCGAGCATCACGGTGAGCTGCGTGACCGTGAAGACGAAGACCAGGTCGAAGAAGAGTTCGAGGGTGGTGACGCGGCGCTCCGCGTCGGGGTGGGGCTGCGACATGGCGGTCACTCCACCAACTGCACGACGGGTCTGTCCAGCGCGTACGGACCGGCGGGCGGCCGATTCGGGAGGAAGGCCCCACTTGCCCGGGAAGGCCGTCCCACGGAGCGGAACGCGCCCTGTACCGGGGCGACTTGACTGATCCCGTGCCCGGTGCTGCGGCCCCGGCGGGACCGCGTTGGATCCTGCGGGCATGGCGATCACGACTGAGAGTGCATCCGTACGTCCGGTTCGCAGGATCTTCGACGGCCGGACCGACCCCGACAGCCCGGTCCTGCTGCGCGAGGAGGGCGGGGCTCCGAGCTGCGACCCGCTGGTGGACGGTGTCTTCGACACCCTCGGCGCCGCCTGGGAGTTCTTCCGCACCGTGTACGGCCGCAACGCGATCGACGGCAGGGGAGGCCCGGTCGACGCGCTCCTGCGGGCCGGCGATCCGGAGCCGGGCGCCGCCCGCTGGCAGGGCTCGCGCATCCTCCTCGGTGACGGGGCCCCGGCCCTGGAGGCGGTCGCCGCGCAGTTCACGGCCGGCATCATCCAGCACACCGCCGAGCTGGAGTCGTACGGCCAGCCCGGCGCGCTCGCCGTCTCGCTGGGACAGGTCTTCGGCCTCCTGGCGAAGCAGTACGACCTGAAGCAGACGGCGGAGGAAGCGGACTGGCTGCTCCGCCAGGGGCTCCGGCCCTCCGCGGCCGAGGCCACGGGCTCCCTCGCGGACCCCGCCCGCTTCGGGCAGGCGGCGCACATGGGCGCGTACGAGGAGACCTCCGGCGGGGACGGCGGCGTCCACGCCAACGCCGGCATCGCCAACCACGCGTTCTACCTGGTGGCGACCGAACTGGGCGGCCACGCCTGGGAGCGGGCCGGGCGCATCTGGTACAAGGCGCTGATGGGGTACGCCTCCAGGACCACCAACCTCTCCGCCTTCCGCTACGCGACGCTCGGCGCCGCCCGCGACCTGGACCGGCCGACGGACGTGGTGGCCAAGGCCTGGAGCGCGGTCGGCATCGACCGCTGACGGCGCTGCAGGGCCCGGGACCGGTTCACCGCAAGCACGCCAGCCAGGAGCCGATGGCGGCATAGTCCTCGTCGGTCAGCCCCCGGCGGGCATCGACCCGGTGGAGCAGCGCATGCGACGGATGACGGGCGGCGACCCAGGCGCGGTCGGCACCGGTGACCTCGTCGTCGACCCAGACGAAGGGCCGTCCCGCCGCCCGCGCCACCAGGGTGCGGGTCTTCCAGTGCAGCCCGTCCCGTTCGTCTTCGTCATCGAGGTCGGAGGGGTCCGGCCAGGCCACCACGGGCAGGTGCGGCAGACCGATGCGCGGTGCGACGCATGCGTTCGCGTCGGCCATCCACGTGGTGGCCCAGACCATCTCGCACCGCAGTGCCGCCAGTCGCGGGCCGTGCTCCGGATCGATCCGGGTCAGGAGGGGATTCACCTCGGCGTCGAGCTCCGCGATGCCCGTCGTATGGACCGGATACTCCTCGGGGGCCCCGCCGAAGGGGATGAGAGGTCCGTCGACATCGAGAAACAGCAGCGGAGGCTGCCCGGTACCGGTCACACCGCCACGATAGCGGCCCACGCCCCGCGGGCCCGGCTGTCGGTGGCCCGTCGTACGGTCTGCGCATGGTTGATCAGATGACGACCCCGCCCCCGATACTCCGGTTCGCCACCTGGGAGCCCGTGCTGCGGCTGCTGCTGGACGGCAACGCCGACCGGCGGGCCGCCCGGCCGGCCCGCGTCGCGGGACGCATCGGCCGACACGGCTGGAGCCTGCCCCTCCGGCGCCGCCAGGCGCCCCCGGGCCGCGCCCTGCAGACCGAGGACATGCAGGACGAGCTCGACGCGGTGAACCGGGTGCAGAGCGCCCTCGCGGACGCCGGCGTCGAGGGCATCTCGTTCACGGCGCAGGTCTCACCCGCCGGGAAGACCACGCTCCGCCTGCTCGCGCCCAGCCCCGCCGTGCTGCCCGGCCTCGGCACCCCGCACCCGGGAGCGCTCCTCCTGGTGGACGGCGCCCTTCCCGAACCCTGGCGCCGCCTCCCCGATCCCGTACCGACCGCGGCGCCGGCCCCCACGGCGGACCCGGAGCTGCTGGAGCGGACACTGCGCGAGCGGCTGCCCGGCGCGACCGGCGCGACGGAGGAGGAGTTCGCCGCCGCCGAGGCGCGCCTCGGCATCACGCTGCCCGCCGAGCTCAAGGCGCTCTACCGGGTGACCAGGGCCCGACGGGAGGACTGGGGCGACGACGACGAGGCCGACATGCGCCAATGCATGGCGGTGGGCTGCGAGCTCTTCGGCCTGGACGACCTGTACGTCGCCGACGCGGCCTCCCGCGGCTGCCGCTGGGAGTTCGCGGCGACGAAGGCGGTCGTCACCCCTGCCGGGGCCGCGGTGCAGGGCCTGGTCGGATCGCCCGGCTGGATCGCCTTCGGGGACAACGGCGGCGGGGACCGACTGGCGGTGGACCTGACGCCCGGCCCGGGCGGCCACATCGGGCAGGTCATCATGCTGAGCCACGAGGAGAGCGTCGGTGCGGAGCTCGTGGCCGACTCCCTCACCGACCTGGTGCTGAACCGCCTGAACCACGACCGTACTGCCCGCCGCGAGGAGCGGCCGGGGCCCGTGGCCCGGGTCAACATCGCGAGCCTGCCGAGCATCGAGGCCGCCGCCCACCCCGGGTTGGAGGTCCTGGCCATCGGGGTGTGGGACGGCGCTCCGCTCAGCCTCGCCCCCGTCACCGGCCTGCCCCGCCTGCGCACCCTCACCGCCTACCCCGGCACCCTCGCCGACCCCCTCGAAATCGCCGGCCTCGAGGGACTGGAGTTCCTGGAGCTCGGCCCGCAGGAGTGGCGCGTGCTCCTCGACGCCGGAGCCGTCCCCCGTACGCTGTCGGCCGCCGCCATCGAGGTGCACGGCGACCAGGACCCCCTCCCCGTCGTCGCGCTCGCCAACGAGATCCTCGCCCTCTGGGACAGGCCCCCCATCATCCAAACGGCCCTGGAAGGAGACCTCGGTCCCGTGGCCTAGCGCCGACCGGCAGCAGCCACCCGCAGCGCGTTTCGTTCCGCAACACCCGCGCCCAAGACCGGCGTGGTTGCGGGCATTCCCGAGATCGCAGGTGCAACCAATGGGAGGCGGCGTCCCGGTGGGGCGCCGCCCCGTGCCCGCGCCCGATGCTCTTGCCGGACTTACGATGTCGCTAGACGACTCGGGGCAGTCGACGGCCGGTCCCTGGCCGGCGGGAAGCGGGTACCCATGGCTGAGCGGCTCAAAAGATCGGGGCTGATCGGCGAGCTATCGGCGGAATTCGCCGGAACCATGATCCTCATCCTCTTCGGCTGCGGCGTGGTGGCCCAAGTGGTCGCCGGCGGCGCCCTCACCGATCCGCCGGGCGGGCTCGGCAACCACGACAGCATCGCCTGGGCCTGGGGCCTGGGCGTCACCCTCGGCGTGTACGTCGCCGCCAGGCTGAGCGGTGCTCACCTCAATCCCGCGGTGACCGTCGCGCTGGCGGCCTTCAAGGGGTTCCCGTGGAGCCGTGTGGCCCCGTACGCGCTGGCCCAGGTGGCCGGGGCGTTCGTGGCCGCCCTCATCGTGCGGTGGAACTACACCGAGGCGCTGGCGAAGGCGGACCCCACCCACACCATCAAGACGCAGGGCGTCTTCTCCACGCTGCCGGCCAACGGCAATCCGAACCTGCCGGTCACCGAATGGGGCGCGCTGCGCGACCAGGTCATCGGCACGGCGATCCTGCTCCTGCTGATCTTCGCGGTCACGGACCTGCTCAACACGCCGCCCGGCGCCAACCTCGGCCCGTTCATCGTCGGCCTCATCGTAGTCGCGATCGGCATGGCCTGGGGCACCGACGCGGGCTACGCCATCAACCCGGCACGCGACTTCGGCCCCAGGCTGGCCAGCTTCCTCACCGGGTACGGCGGGGCGTGGCGCGACCAGTACGGGAACTTCTACTTCTGGGTGCCGATCGTCGGTCCGTTCATCGGCGGTCTGCTGGGAGCGGGTCTGTACAAGTTCTTCATCGGCCGGTTCCTGCCGACCGCCGAGCCGGAGCCGCCCGGACGGGTGCCGGCACCGGACGAGAGCTGACCGAAGAGAGGCGGCAACCCATGGCTGACTTCGTCGGCGCAGTGGACCAGGGGACCACCAGTACCCGTTTCATGATCTTCGACCATGCGGGCACCGAGGTGGCCAGGCACCAGCTGGAGCACTCCCAGATCCTGCCCCGCTCGGGATGGGTCGAACACGACCCGGTCGAGATCTGGGAACGCACCAACTCCGTGATCCAGAACGCCCTGCGGCACGGAAACCTTTCCGCGACCGACCTGGCGGCCATCGGCATCACCAACCAGCGGGAGACGACCGTCGTCTGGGACCCGCGCACCGGCCGCCCGTACTACAACGCCATCGTCTGGCAGGACACCCGTACCGACTCCATCGCGGCAGCGCTGGAACGCTCGGGCCGGGGTGACGTGATCCGGCGCAAGGCGGGGCTGCCGCCGGCGACCTACTTCTCCGGCGGCAAGATCCAGTGGATCCTGGAGAACGTCGAGGGAGTCCGCGAAGCCGCCGAGCAGGGCCACGCCCTCTTCGGCAACACCGACTGCTGGGTGTTGTGGAACCTCACCGGCGGTCCCGACGGCGGCATCCACGCCACCGACGTCACCAACGCCAGCCGCACCATGCTGATGGACCTGGAGACCCTCGACTGGGACGACGAGCTCCTGGGCTTCTTCGGCGTGCCGCGGGCGATGCTGCCGACCATCAACCCCTCCTCCCACCCCGAGGCGTACGGACAGGCCCGCACCTCCCGGCCCCTGCGGGCCGCCATCCCCATCACCGGGGTGCTCGGCGACCAGCAGGCCGCCACGGTCGGCCAGGTCTGCTACGCCCCGGGCGAGGCCAAGAACACCTACGGCACCGGCAACTTCCTGGTGCTGAACACCGGCACCGAACTGGTCCGGTCCCAGCACGGACTGCTCACCACCGTGGCGTACCAGTTCGCGGGCCAGCCGGCGGTCTACGCCCTCGAGGGCTCCATCGCCGTCACCGGCTCCGCGGTCCAATGGCTGCGCGACCAGCTGAAGATCATCAGCGACGCCGCCGAGACCGAACGCCTGGCCGGAACCGTCGAGGACAGCGGCGGGATCTACTTCGTGCCCGCCTTCTCCGGCCTGTTCGCCCCGTACTGGCGCTCCGACGCCCGCGGCGCGATCGTCGGCCTCGCCCGCTACCACGACAACGGCCACCTGGCGCGGGCCACCCTGGAAGCCATCTGCTACCAGAGCCGCGACGTGGTGGAGGCCATGGAGCAGGACTCGGGTGTCCACCTCGACGTCCTGAAGGTGGACGGCGGCGTGACGGCCAACGACCTGTGCATGCAGATCCAGGCCGACGTCCTCGGCGTACCGGTCAGCCGTCCGGTCGTCGCCGAGACGACCGCGCTCGGCGCCGCCTACGCCGCCGGCCTGGCCACGGGCTTCTGGCGGGACACCGACGAGCTGCGCACGCACTGGCAGGAGTCCAAGCGCTGGGAGCCCCGCTGGTCCGAGGACCAGCGCGCGGAGGGGTACGCGGGCTGGAAGAAGGCGGTGGAGCGCACCCTCGACTGGGCCAAGGTCGAGTAGCCGCCCGCTGCCGGACACCGGCAACCGCACGAACAGCCGCCGGTCGGCCCGCCGACCGGCGGCTTCACTCCGCGCGCCTGCCGCAGGGCGTCCGCGCCTACCGCGCCTCTCCGCCCGCATACGGGGACCCCGGCCGGGTAGACGTTGCGCGTCCAGGGAGGACGCCATGACCAGCACATGCTGGTACGTCCTCCCGCTCAGGCTGCGGCGCAGGGCGGCCGCCCGGGCGCAGTCACCGCAACACGGCGTCTGACACGGGAGGGATTCGGGCATGCAGGAGCAGGAAGTCGACCTCGGTGCCTTCACCACCGCCCTGGACGGCCCGATGTACGTGGTCACGGCCGCCGCGGACGGAAGGCGGGCCGGCTGCCTGGTCGGCTTCGCCTCGCAGTGCTCGATCGATCCGCCCCGCTTCGCCGTGTGGCTGTCCACCGCGAACCGCACCCACGCGGTGGCGCGCCGCGCCCGGTACCTGACCGTGCACCTGCTGCGCCGGGACCAGCAGGAACTGGCGCGGCTCTTCGGAGGCCGGACCGGCGACACCGTGGACAAGTTCGCCCGGGTCGGCTGGCGCGCCGGGCGAGAGGGCAGCCCCGTGCTGTCGGACGTGGCCGACTGGTTCACCGGCCGGATCGAGGCGGTCGTCGCGGGCGGCGACCACGAGGCCTTCCTGCTGGCGCCGGTGGACCAGTCCCCGCCCCCGCAGGTCCCGGACCCGCCGGTTCCGCCGCTGCGCTTCCGCGACGTGCGCACCATCGAAGCCGGCCATCCCGCCTGACGGGCCGTCAAGCGGCGGGACGTTTCAGCTGCGGGGCAGCGGTCAGACGCAACGCGGTCCACGCAGTCGATCCCGGGGATGGCCCGGGACATCCCGAGGAAAGGACGGTCCGCGATGAGTGACGTCAGGCGGCTTCCCGGCGCGGCGCTGCACCACTGGCAGTGGCAGCAGCGGGCAGCCTGCCGGTCGTGGGGCTCCGGCCCCTTCTTCCATCCGTACGGTGAGCGCGGCGAGGAGCGCGAGGACCGCGACGCGGCGGCCAAGCGGATCTGCGCGCGGTGCCCGGTGCGCCGGGCCTGCCTGGATCACGCACTGCGCACCCGCGAGCCGTACGGGGTGTGGGGCGGCCTGACCGAGGAGGAGCGCCGCGCCCTGCTCGGCCCGGCGGCGCAGCACTCCGGCACCGGCGCGGTCTGAGTGCGCGGGCGGACGCGACGGCTCGCCCCCCTGGGGGCCCCGGGGCCCGGCCCGGTGTGGAAGGCCTCCGCCGGGGCACGCGCACAGCAAGAGGCACCCGATGCAGAGGAGGCGGTCATGTACCGTCCCGGTCTCCGTCGCCGTAACCGCCCCGGTCCCCGTCCCCTGGACGTGGCGCGGGCGCAGGGCCTGTTCAACCTGGTGGGCGGCCTGTGGCCGCTGCTCTCCCTGCGCACCTTCGAGCAGGTCTACGGCCGCAAGGCCGACGGCTGGCTGCAGAAGACGAGCGGCGCCCTGCTGGCATCGGCGGGTCTGGGCATGCTGCTCGCCGACCCCGGCCCCGAGGGCCTGCGCCACGCCCGCCGCACCGGTGTCGGCACGGCGCTGACGTTCCTGGCCATCGACCTGGTCTACGTACCGCGCCGGCGCATCCCCGCCACGTATTTGATGGACGCCGCGAAGGAGGCGGCCTGGCTGGCCGCCTGGTGGAAGGCCTCGCCCGCCTGCCGCAAGCGGGGGGCGGGCGGCCGCCGGACATGACCGCCCCGGACTCCGCCGTACCGCCCGATCCCTCCGGAGCGGCGGCGGTGGGGGCCCTGGCGGAGTGGGTGGGTATGCCCACGGTGTCCTCGGACCCGGAGCGCGCCGCGGAGGTGGGGCGGTCCGCGCAGTGGCTCGCGGACGCCATGCGCCGCCTGGGCGTGCCCCGTAGCGAGGTGTGGGAGACGCAGGGCCTGCCCGCGGTCTACGGCTGCTGGCCCGCCGCCGATCCCGCGGCGCCCGTCCTGCTCGTCTACAGCCACCACGACGTCCATGCCGCCGATCCCGGCGAGTGGCGTCTGACCCCGCCGTTCCGCCCCCTGCTGCGGGGCGGCCGGCTGTACGGGCGGGGGGCCTCCGACGCCAAGGGGCAGGTCCTGTGCCACCTGTGGGCCCTGCGCGCCCACCTGGCAGCCGGTGGCGGCGCCGCCCGGGCCGCTCCCTCCGTCACGGTGAAGTACCTGATCGAAGGCGAGGAGGAGATCGGCTCGGTGCACCTGGCCGACCTGCTGGCGGAGCACTCCGGCGAGCTCGCCGCCGACGTCGCCATGATCTCCGACACCATGCTCTGGTCCCTGGACCGGCCGGCCGTCTGCACCGCGGTCCGCGGCTCCGTCACCGCCTCCCTCACGGTCCGGGGCGCCGACCGGGGCATCCACAGCGGGGCCGTCTCCGGCGCCGCCTCCAACGCGGCCACCGAACTGTGCAGGCTGCTCGGCGGTCTCCATGACCACAGCGGCCGGATCACCCTCCCGGGGTTCTACGACGCGGTGGCCGACCCCGGCCCGGCCCTGCGGGAGTCACTGGCGGGCCTCCCCTTCGACACGGGAGCCTGGCTGGCGCAGACCGGGACCTTCGCAGCCGGCGGCGAGGCCGGGTTCACCGTTCCCGAACGCCTGTGGACCCGCCCCTCCGCCGAGGTCGCCCGCCTCACGGCAGGCCGCACCGACATGCCCTCCCTCGGCCTCATCCCGCCGGAGGCCGGCGCGGACCTGCTGCTCAGGCTCGTACCCGACCAGCGCGCCGACCGGGTCGCCGAGCAGCTGCGCGCCTGGCTGGAGGACCGGCGCCGTCCCGGATACCGCTACGCCCTCGACGTCTCCCCGACCATCTCCGACCCGTACCGCACGCCCGCGGACCATCCGGCGCTGGCGGCCCTCACCCGGGCGGTCGGCGACGCGTACGGAGCCCCGGCCCGGCCCATCGGCAACGGCGGGGCCGCCCCCGCGGCCCAACTGGCCCGTGCCTGCGACGCCCCGGTGCTCTTCTTCGGGACCGGCCTGCCCGCCGACCGCTGGCACGGCCCCGACGAAAGCGTCGAGGTCGAAGCGCTCCGGCTCGGGGTCCGCGCCCTGGCCGGCTTCCTGCGGGAACTGGCGGCCACCGGCTGAGCACCGCCGACCGATGACCGCGGGTCCACGGTGCTCAGGGGTGCTCAGGCGGCCCGCGCCACGACGCGCAGGGTCCGCACCGACGGGTCGGCCGCGTCCGGGACGAGCACGCCGTGCTCGACGCCGCTGCGCAGGTAGTCCAGTACCTCGTCCGTGATGACCTCCCCGGGCGCGATCACCGGCACTCCCGGCGGGTACGGGCTGACCGACTCGGCCGAGATCCGGCCGGCGGCCCGCTCCGCCGGGACGTGCTCCGCCTCGGCGAAGAACGCGTCGCGCGGCCGCATCGCCTGTTCCAGCTCCAGCGCCGCCGGCTCGGGCAGGTGCACCGGTGAGCGGGCCTCGATGGAGTCCGCACCGTCGACGAGCGCCTGCAGCGCGGCCAGCAGGGTCTCCTCGGTCCGGTCGTCGTCGGCGTGCGTGATGGAGGCGCTGATCCGGCAGGTGTCCGAGCCCCCGACGTCGACGTGCCGGTTCGTCCGCAGCCATTCGCAGGCCTGCATCCCGCTCACGCCCAGCTCCCGCACGTCGATCACGATCTTCAGGGGATCGAGGTCCGCGGCGAGCCCCTCCCGGACGACCTCGCGGTCCATCACCCGCAGCCCGGGCAGCTCCGCGGCGGCCTTGCGGATGCGCTGCGCACGGTGGATCGCCACCTCCAGCAGCTCCCGGCCGTGCTCGGCCATCTGGCGGCGCCAGCCGTCCAGCGTGGCGTAGACGAGCGGGGAGGCGCTGGTGGTGCCCAGCAGGTCCTCGCGCTGTTTGAGGACCTCGGGCGAGACGCGCTCGTACTGGAGGTGGAAGACGGAGCTCTGCTCGATCGCGCCGCCCATCTTGTGGACGCTGGTCACGACCAGGTCCGCCTCGTGGTCCATGCCCCAGGGCGGCAGGTCCGGGTGGAAGGGCAGGTGGGCGCCCCAGGCCTCGTCCACGATGAGCGGCACGTCGAACTCGTGGCACACCCGGGCGACGCCCCCGATGTCGGCGCACGTGCCCCAATCGGTGGGGGTGATGAGCAGCATGCCCTTGGCGTCGGGGTGCTCCTTTAGGCGGCGCCGTACGTCGTCGGGCTCGGGCGGGTGCGCCAGATGGCGCTCCGCGTCGAACTTCGGGTGGACCCAGACCGGTACGACCCCGTTGACGACGACGGCCGCGATCACGGACTTGTGCGCGTTGCGGGAGAGCAGCAGCTTCTCGCCGGGCCCGGCGACGGCGAGCATGGCCGTCTTGACGGACAGGGAGCTGCCGCAGGTGGAGAAGAAGGCGTGCTCGGCGCCGACGGCATCGGCCATCAGCTCCTGGGCCTGTTCCAGCACCCCTTGGGACTCCCTGCGGTCGTCGAGGCCGTTGAGCATGAGCACGTCCGAGCGGAACACGTCCCGTCCGACGACGTCCACCACCCTGGGGTCCGCCCCGCGGCCCTGTTTGTGGCCGGGCGGCCCGTACACCACGTCGTTGCGGCGCCTGAACTCCTGCAGCGCTTCGAGCACCGGGGCACGTGAATGGTCCATGTTTCCTCCCACTGGCGGTCGTCGGCGTCGGCCGGAACGCCGCCCGCGGGGGAGCGGCACTGCCGGTGCTCCCTGCTTCTTGCCTGCCGCAGCCGCGGGAAACGTTGCCCGCCCGCCGCGGACCCCTTCCTCAGCCGTGCCGGTCGAGCGGTCCCCACGGTCTGCTCTGCCGGGTGATCTCGGCGTCGGCCTCGGCGACGACCCGCGGATCGATCCAGCCGACGGGTTCCACCCGGTGCACCAGCGGCTCGTTGTCGGGCCCGCGGCCGGCCTCCCTGCCGCGCAGCAGCCACGGGCGCACCCGCCGGTCCTTCCGGCGCGGCAGGTGCGAGTAGTCGTGCAGACGGCGGGCGGCCCAGATCCGCAGCGGCCGGTCGCCCCACCAGGGCTCGGCGTCCAGCGGGCTCGCCGACAACCCCGGCAGCTGCGCGCCGGTGAGGTCGTCACGGCTGGAGGGGCCGGGCAGGTCGGCGTGCGGGCCGAGCGACCAGCGCACGTACAGGCCCGGGCCGGAGGCGAGCAGGCCCACGAGTTCGTCGAGTGAGCCGACCGTCGGCATCTCGCCGCTCGGGTCCCGGTCCGCTTGGTCCATGACCGGCGGCTACCCCGTCCCGGCCGCTGGATGCCCCTTCCGTCCGGATGTGTACCGGTGACGGCGCAGCCGCGGGAGGACGCGGGCCGCCCGCAGGGCGGTGCGGGCGGCATTGGCGCCGGGGGCGCCGTGGACGCCGCCCCCGGGGTGGGCGGTCGCCGAGGCGAGGTAGAGGCCGCGCACGGGGGTGGTGGGGCGCCCGGTGCCGGGCACCGGGCGGAAGAGCAGCTGCTGGTGCAGGTTGGTGGTGCCCGGTTGACCGCGCCGCCGACGAGCGCGGGATCGAGGCGTTCCAGGTCGGGCGGGGCGAGGACGCGCCGGGCGCCGATCGTCGCGCGGAACCCGGGCGCGTAGCGCTCGACCTGGGCTTCCATGCGGTCGGCGATGGCCTCCTTCTCCCGCTCGTCCCACCGGCCGGTGATGCCGTCCTCGCCGGCGTCGCCGGCGATCTCCTGCGGGACGTGGGTGTAGGCCCAGGCGGACTCGGTCCCCGAGGGCGAGCGGCTCGCGTCCGCCGTGGTCATCTGCCCCAGCACGGCGAAGGGCGTCCGCGGGACCTGCCGCATGGCGATCTGGGCGGAGAACAGGGTGAGTTCGTCCACGCTGTCGGCCAGATGCACCGTCCCGGCCGTGTACGGGCCCTGCGACCGCCAGGGGATGGGCCGGGACAGGGCCCAGTCGACCTTGACGGTGGCGAAGTCCCACTGGAAGCGGTCGAGGTCCGCCCGCAGCCGCCCGGGCAGCTCCTCCTGCGGCAGGAGCCGCCCGTACAGCAGGGGGGCCGGGACATCGGCCAGCACGGCCCGCCGCGCCGGCACCCGGGTGCCGTCCGCGGTGCGGACGGCGGCGGCCCTCCCGCCGCTCACCACGACTGCGGTCACCGCCTGCCCGCACCGGACGACGCCCCCGCGCGCCGCGAGCCGCCGTACGAGCGCGTCGGTCAGGGCCTGCGCGCCGCCCCGGGGCACAGGGAAGCCGTACGCCTGGCCGAGCATGCACATCAGCCAGCCGAAGCCGCCGCCGAGGGCCGATTCGGGGCCGAGGTCGGCGTGGAGGGCGTTGCCCGCGAGCAGCAGCCGTGCGCCCTCCCCGCCAAAGCGCTCCTCGCCGAGCCGCCGGGCCGGCAGGAGCATGGTGCGCGCCACGCGCAGCCCGTCGGCGTAGCCGAGGCGGGCCGCGAGCCGCAGTCCGGCACGGGCCGGCGGGAAGGGGGTGAACAGGCAGTCCAGCAGATCGTCGCCGATCCGCTGCCACAGCGCGTAGAGCCCTTCCCACGCGGCCCCGTCGCCGGGTGCGAAGGACTCCAGCGAGGCCGCCGTGCGCCCCACGTCCGAGGCGAGGACGGCGCAGCGCCCGTCGGTCAGGGGATGGGCGACGGCGGCGGGCGCCCGGCTCCAGCGCAGTCCGTGGCGCTCCAGGTGCAGCTGCCGGATCACCGGGGACGCCGCCGCCAGCGGGTAGAAGGCGCTGAACACGTCGTGCACGAAGGCCGGGTCGAGCCCCCGGTCGCTGCGGACCGCGCCGCCCGGCTCGGGCTGCGCCTCCAGGACGAGGACCTGCCACCCGGCGTCGGCCAGGAGGTTGGCCGCCACCAGCCCGTTCGGGCCGGCGCCGATCACCACCGCGTCAGGATCCGCCACCGTCGCCGTCCTCGCACACGCGGGCCAGGCGGGCCAGCATGCTGCGGTGGCGCAGCTGGGCGACGGCGTCGACGGCCGCGTGGTGGACGCTGCAACCCCGGCCGCGCAGCGGGTGCTCGTCGAGGACGACCAGCGTCTCCGCGCCCCAGGGCAGCACTTCGATGGCGATCCGCGCACTTGCGTGCCCGCCTGCCATGGCCTCGAGTTCGAGCCGCTGCGGAGGCCGGTGGATCCGTACGACGGTGCGGCCGTCGTAGGCGAAGGGGCCGAGCTTGATGCGGTAGCGCAGTCCGGCTCCCTCCTGCGGCCACCGGCCGTCCTCCTCCCGGGCGTCGTGCGTGCCGACGACCCATGACGCGTACCGGCTGCCGTCCGCGAGGACCTCCCACACCCGGTCGGGCCGGCACCGTACCAGTCGGTGCTGTACTGCCATGGATGCCTCCCGCACGCCTCTCGGCCCGGCCGGGGCCGGCCCTCGGGTCCGCTCGTCGCCCCGGCGCCTACCCGCGGATCCGGGACGCACGCCCCGGTGGCGCGCCGGGGGCCCGGCGCAGGGCGGTGCGCGCGGCGAGCAGCACGGCGGCGGCCGCCGCCGTCCGGCGGGCCGCGGTGCGCAGGCCGGCGTGGCGCCCTCCGTGGACGGCGGCGTCCGGGCCGCAGGGCGTTTCGAGGGCGGCCGGGGGCGGTGGGGCGGGAGGGGCGCCGCGCAGGTAGGAACGGTCGGTGCGCAGGGCGACGGCCCGGCGGACGGGGCCGGGAGCCAGCGCGTGGGCGGCGGCGAGCGTGCGGGCGTACGGTCCCACCAGCACCCGGCGGCGCGGCCTGCGGGCGGTGCGCACCACGATCCGCGCGATCCGTTCGGGCGTGGCCATGGACGGCAGCGAGCGCAGCCCACGGCCGGTGTGGTTCGCCGCGTGCCGGAAGAAGGGCGTGTCCACGCCCGCGGGAAGGACGGTGCAGACGGCGATCCGCCGGTCCCCGAGGAGGGCGAGCTCCTGGCGCAGCACCTCGTCGAAGGTGACCAGTGCGGCCTTGGACATGGAGTAGGCGCCCATGTACGGGGCCTCCAGGCACGCGCCGAGCAGGGAGGCGATGTCGATGAGGACGCCCCCGCCCTGCCGGCGCATGACCGGTACGGCGGCGCGGGCCGCGTGCACGGCGCCGATGACGTTGACCTCCAGCAGCCGGCGCAGTTCCCGCGGCGGTGTCTGGTCGAACCGCCCGAGGATCCCCACGCCCGCCGCGTTGACCCAGACGTCGACCCGTCCGAAGCGGCGGGTGGCGGCCTCGGCCAGGGCCGTCACGGCCGCCTCGTCGGTCACGTCGGTGGGCACCGCGAGCGCTGCTCCGCCGCGCTGCCGGCACTGGGCGGCGACCCGGTCCAGTTCGGCCGCGCTGCGGGCGGCCAGGACGACGCGCGCACCGCGTCCGGCGCAGGCCAGCGCGGTGGCCCGGCCGATCCCGCTGGAGGCTCCGGTGACGACCACGACGGCGCCGCGCATCGGCACGCCCGCTCGGGCTGCTGCTGGTGTTCCTGCTGCTCCTGCTGCTGCTCCGGTCATCGGCACCACCTCCCTGACGCGCCGGTTCCGGGCTTCTGCCCCGGCCGGCGCCGGTCATACGGAGGCGGTGGCGCGGCCGGCCCTCTCGCCGTCCTTTCGCCGCCCCTCTTCACCGCCCGTTCAGTCGCGCCGGTCCGCGTCGCGCCGCCGCTGGTCGGCGGCCTGCCGGACGCGGTCGGTGTGCCGGGAGAGGGCGTGGATCCGGTCGGCGAGCTCGGGATGGCCGGGGCGCAGGTGCGGTTCGGCGGCGGCCAGCGGTGCGAGCAGGTCGGCCGCGTCGTCGCCGGCGAGGGCGTCGCGGACCTCGCCGACCGATGCGCGGGCGCGGCTGTCGAGGCCGGTCAGGGCGCTGACCTGGCCGGCGAGCTGGCGCAGGTCCCCGGCGTTGTCGCGGGCCCAGGTGTTCACGCTGCGCTGGGCCGCGCGGTGGTCGCGGGTGGCCTGGACGCGCTGCTCGCCCGTGCTGCCCGCGGCTCCGGGCCGCAGCCGCAGGTACCGGCGCTCGGCCGCCTGCCGGCTCGCGACGCCGAGGGGGCCTGCGAGCTCCGCCCAGCTCGCCCCGGCCGCCCGGGCCGTCTCGATGAGTCCGGTCTCCCAGGCCGCGAGGCCCTCGCGCACCTCCCGGAGCAGCAGGAGGGCGGCGAGGGCGGCCTGCGGGTCGTCGGGGCGGTCCGCCCGCTGGTCCTGGGCGCTGTGCATGGCCCGGTCGATCGCGTCGAGGGCGGCCGCGGCGGCCAGGAAGGACGCCGGCGAGCCGGGTGGTCCGGGCGCGGTGGGGTTCGGCGGCTGTGTGTCGGTCACGTGGGCACTCTACCCCCGGAGAGTGGATGTCATCCATAGGGTGACGGAGGTGCTTGTCGTCGTTTCGATGACGTGTTACAACGGAGGTACCTGAAGCGCACTGGCACCCAGCCGAGACGATGGAGGTGTTCTCCCATGCTGATGCGCACCGATCCCTTCCGTGAGATCGACCGCCTCACCCAGCAGCTGCTGGCTCCGGGCACCTGGTCCAAGCCCTCCGCCATGCCGATGGACGCGTACCGAGACGGCGACGTCTACGTGATCGCCTTCGATGTCCCGGGCGTGTCCAAGGAGGCCATCGACATCGACGTCGAGCGGAACATGCTGACGGTCAAGGCCGAGCGCCGGCCCGTCGCGAAGTCGGACCAGGCCCAGGTCGAGCTCTCCGAGCGGCCCCTGGGCGTCTTCTCCCGGCAGATCATGCTGGCCGACACCCTCGACACCGAGCACATCGACGCCGACTACGACGCAGGCGTCCTGACCCTGCGCATCCCGATCGCCGAGCGTGCGAAGCCGCGGAAGATCGCGATCGGGGACGGCGCCCGCAAGCAGCTCAGCAGCTGATCGAGGGCAGACCCGGCGCCGGAGTCCGGCCCGCCACGCACCACCGCCCGGCAGTCCGGGCGGTGGTGCGTGCCGTGGGGCCCGCTCGGGCGCCGGCCCGCCCGCCTCCGCCCTGTCCAGACCCCACGAGACGAAAGGCCGCTTCACCATGTACGACCAGCCCGCCGTCCGCCGGCAGGCACCCGTCCCCGGCTACGACCGGATGCTGGAGACCGTCCGCTACGAAGGCGCCTACCCCACCATCGAACGGGCGGACGAGACGGTCCGCCGGGTGATGTCCGCCCTCGGCCGCGAGCTGACCGGCGACGTACGCGCCGACCTCGCCGCCCGCCTCCCCCTCGAAGCGGCCCTGGCCCTGACCGCGGCCGTGCCCGACGCGGACCGCCGCACCGGCTGGGGCTTCGTCAAGGACCTCGCCGTCCGCCACGGGATCAGCCCGGCCGTCGCCCGCTGGGACACCGGCGCCGTCCTGTCGGTCGTCGCCCGCCTGGCCGGTCCCGATCTCCTCTCGCGGATCCTGCGCGCCCTGCCCGAGGGATACGCCCTCCTGTTCGGCCAGGCCGAACTGACCCGCCGCCAGGAGGTGTGAGGCGGGGCGGGACCGCCCCGCACCACGGCCGGCCGCGGCCGACGGGCCGCGGCCGGCCGCGGCCTGCGATCCGCCCGCGGCGGAGCGGGCCCGTCAGGTCCGGTCGCGGGTCTCGTCCACGATCGGCAGCGCGGCGGCACGCCGCCGTCGCAGGACGCTCGCGTACACGCCGAGCCCGAGCAGTCCGGCGCCCATCATGATCAACCCGACCACGTCGAGGTTCACGCCGTCCATCTGCCAGTCGCTCGCGAAGGTGAGGGTGGCCCCCACCACGATCAAGGTGATGCAACCGCCTATGCCACCCATACGAGTTGCCTCCTCATCAGAGGATCGGTTGGTTGGTCGCAGGCGCGGCTACCCGCCCCGCCCCGGCCGAAACGGATCCGAGGTGGGCGCGCTGTGGGGCTGCACCGCTGCGTGCGGCCACGTCGTGGCGTGCGGCTACACCGTTGCGTGCGGAGCGGCCTCGCCGCCGGACGCCTCCTGCACCGCATCGACGGCGGGCCCCGGCGGGATGGTGAGCGGGCCGGCGAGGTACGCCAGCAGTCCGGCGATCTCGTGGTCGGCCTCCGCGGGATGGCGGAAGCGTGCGCCGGGGGCGATGACGTAGCGGTTGCGTCGGCCGTCCCGGGTCCGGGTGAGGTACCCGTCCGCCTCCAGGTCCGTGACGATCGCCTGCACGGTGCGTTCGGTGAGGCCGCAGACCGCCGCGATGTCGCGCAGCCGGACGCCGGGGTCGCGCGCGATGGCGATCAGAACCCGGGCGTGATTGGTCAGGAAGGTCCAGCGGTTCCTGCGGGAACCCGTGTGCTCGTTCTCCACGCCGCCATTCTTGAGCCATGACTCACGAAAAGCCAATCCTGAACTTCTTTTCCGGTATTGCTTGACGTGTGTCCGTCGGCGCGGCAGGGTCTGTAGAGCCGGACGGACGCCTTCCGCACGGCGAGCAATCGCGAAACGCACCGCAAGCCCCCGTGCCCAAGGAGCGAAAACGATGACTTCCACGGCCGCAGTCGAGGCCCGGATCCCGACGACGACCACCCCCCGCGCCGGGACCGGGGGCGTCGCAGACGCCCCCGCCCTCCGCGGGCTGCCGGACGTGCCCTGCCCCTCCGAACTGCCCACCCGGGAAGCCCGAGAGCTGACGCGTGTGTTCTTCGCACGGCTGCGGAGCCTCGAAGAGGGAACCCCCGAGTACCGCTACGTGCGCAGCACGCTGATCGAGATGAACATCTCACTGGTGCACTTCGCCGCCCGCCCGTTCCGCGACCGCCCCGGCGGCCCCGAGAACGAGGACATCGTCCAGGTCGGGATCATCGGCCTGATCAAGGCCATCGACCGCTACGACCCCGACCGCAACACGCAGTTCACCACCCTCGCCCTGCCGTACATCACGGGCGAGATCAAACGCCACTTCCGCGACACCAGTTGGGCCGTACGGGTCCCGCGCCGGTTCCAGGAGCTGCGCTCGCAGCTGGCCAAGGCCACGGAGGAGCTGACCTCCGTACTGGGCCACGCGCCCACCCCGGCGGAACTCGCCGCTCACCTGGACCTCCCCGAGGACGAGGTCCGCCAGGGCCTCGTCGCGGCCAACGGGTACTCCGCCCAATCCCTCGACGCTCCCCGGGACTCCGCGGGCGGCGCCGGCCAGCCGCCCGCACCCGGACGGGACCCGCGCACCCTTGCCGAGTCCATGGGCGGCCCCGATCCGGAGCTGGAGATGGTCGAAAACCGGCACGCCCTGGCGCCCCTCCTCGCCGACCTGGACGAACGCTGCACCCGGATCCTCGAGTTGCGCTTCGGCCAGGAGCTGACCCAGGCGGAGATCGGCGCCGAGATCGGCCTGTCCCAGATGCACGTCTCCCGCCTGCTCACGCGCACCCTGGGCGACCTGCGCGCGCAGCTGCACGGCTGACCGGGGCGTACGTACCGGCAAATGGCGAAAGAAACGCTCCGCCAGGCGTCGTCCGGCGCCGCCGGGGGAAGGCGCCCGGACATGCCGGAAATGATCAGCAGCCTCGCCCACCGCGTCGCCCGCAGCCGCCGCGAGCCGGTCGCCGTCCAGGCCCTGCGCTCCACCGCGGCGGCCGTCATCAGCTACGTGGTCGCGCTCCGGCTCAGCAACGAGCCGAGCCCGCTGACCGCCCCGCTGACCGCCCTGCTCGTCGTCCAGGTCACCCTGTACTCCACGCTCACCACCAGCATCCGCCGGGTGAACTCCGTGGTCGTCGGCGTCCTGATCGCCATCGGCTTCAGCGCGCTGGTGGGCCTCACCTGGTGGAGCCTCGGCCTGCTGATCCTCGCCTCCCTCGCCGTGGGCCACCTGGTGCGCGTGGACGAGTTCGTCCCCGAGGTCGCGATCAGCGCCATGCTCGTCCTCGGCGTCACCCAGGTGGCCGACACCGCCTGGGACCGGGTCCTCGAAACGGTCATCGGCGCGGTGATCGGGCTCCTGATCAACCTGCTCGTGGCCCCGCCCCTGTGGGTGGGCCCCGCCGGCGCCGCCATCACCGACCTGGCCCGGCGCATGGGCCGCCTGCTCGACCACCTCGGCGAGGAACCACTCGGACCGGCCAAGGTCGAACAGGCCGCGGCCCGCCTCCACGAGGCACGGCGGCTGGACAACGACATCGCCCAGGTCGACGCCGCCCTCCGGCAGGCCGAGGACAGCCTCCGGCTCAACCCCCGGGTCAGGGAGGGCCTGCTCTTCCGGCTGGTGCTCCGGACCGGCCTGGACACCCTGGAGATCTGCGCCGTGGTCCTGCGCGTGGCCTGCCGGACCCTGACCGACCTCGCCAAGGCCCGCCCCGACCGCCCGCTCTTCGACGCCGCGACCGCGGCCGCGCTGCGCCAGGTGCTGCGCCACACCGCCGTCGCCGTGGAGAGCTTCGCCCAGCTGATCACCGCGCAGGTCACCGCCAACGCGGAGGAGGCGGAGGCCCGCCTGACCGCCGAGCTGGCCGTGGCCCGCGACCACCGCGACCGGCTCGCGGAACTGCTGCGGACCACCGCTCACGAGGAACCCGCGCAGTGGCAGTTCCACGGCGCGCTGCTCACCGAGATCGACCGGGTGCTCGACGAACTCGGCGTGGACAAACGCTCCCAGCGCCTGCTGGAGGAACTCGATCACCACACCCGCACGCACCGCCCGGTCCGACTCCGCGAACGCCTGACCGGGCGGAGGGGCCGGAGCCGCGACTAGTGCGAGAGGTCGGGCACCCGCTCCCCGGCGGCCACGGGACCGGGTGCGGTGCCGTCCCCGAAGGGGCGCCCGCCCAGGCAGGCGCGCCCGTGCGCGGTGCGCCAGCCCGACAGCTCGGGGCCGGCCGGCACGATGCCGGTGGGGTTGATGTCCTGATGGACGAGGTAGTAGTGGCGCTTGATGTGGTCGAAGTCGACGGTGTCGCCGAAGCCGGGCGTCTGGAACAGGTCCCGCGCGTACGCCCAGAGCACCGGCATCTCGGCCAGCTTGTGCCGGTTGCACTTGAAGTGCCCGTGGTACACGGCGTCGAAGCGGACGAGCGTGGTGAAGAGCCGTACGTCCGCCTCCGTGATCCTGTCGCCCACGAGGTACCGCGAGCGCGTGAGCCGGGCGGAGATCCAGTCGAGCCGGGCGAACAACCGCTCGTACGCGGCGGTGTACGCCTCCTGCGAGCCGGCGAACCCGGCCCGGTAGACGCCGTTGTTGACGTCCCGGTAGACCACGTCGTTCACCGCGTCGATCTCGGGCCGTAGCACGGGCGGATACAGCTCGGGTGCACCGGCGCGGTGATGGGCCCTCCACTGCAGCGACAGGTCGATCGTGATCTGCGGGAAGTCGTTGGTCACCACCTTGCCGGTCGGTACGTCCACGATCGCCGGCACCGTGATGCCCCGGTCGTAGCCGGGGTCCCGCGCGAGGTAGGCCTCCTGGAGCCGCTCGATGCCGAGTACGGGGTCCCGGCCGCCGGGGTCGAGGTCGAAGGACCAACTGCGCTCGTCGTGCACGGGCCCGGCGATGGCCATCGGCAGCGCCTCCTCCAGCCCGAGGAGGCGCCGCACGATCACCGCCCGGCTCGCCCACGGGCAGGCCCGGCTGACCACCAGCCGGTAGCGGCCGGGCTCGATGGGAAACCCGTCCCGCCCGTCGGCGGTGATGCGCGTGCCGATGTACCGGCTGTCCCGGGAGTACTCCTTGCCGGGAGTCACGTAGCTCACCTGCGGCGCCTACCCCGAACCGGGCGCGGCGAACGCGGTACGTCCGGCGGGGTCCGCGACCCCGTGGCCCGGCTCACCGGCTCATGGGTTCACGGGCTCACCGGCCCACAGCGGTCTCCCGCTCCACGCGCGTCAGCTTTTCGGGGTTGCGCACCGAGTAGATGCCGGTGATGAGCCCTTCCTCGATCCGCATGGCCACCACCAGGTCGATCTCCCCGTCGATCCGCACGATCAGCGCGGGGTGACCGTTGATCCGTGCCCGCTCCAGCGTCGCCACCGGCCCCCACACCGCCACCCCGGCGGCCAGCAGCCGGGCCACCCGCTCGGCGCCCACGGTGGGCCGCGGCATGGCCTGCTTGATGCCGCCGCCGTCGCTCAGCGCCACCACGTCCGGCGCGAGGAGGTCCAGCAGGTCCTGCAGGTCGCCCGTCTCGACCGCCCGTTGGAAGGCCCCCAGCGCGGCCTGGGCCTCGGCCGGGGAGACGGCACCACGCGGCCGCCGCGCGGCCACGTGGCCCCGCGCCCGGTGCGCGATCTGCCGGACCGCGGCCGTGCTCTTGCCGACGGCTTCCGCGATCTCCTCGTACCCGAGGTCGAAGACCTCCCGCAGGACGAACACCGCCCGCTCGGTCGGCCCGAGCGTCTCGAGGACCAGCATCATCGCCATCGAGATGCTGTCGGCCAGCTCGGCGTCCTCGGCGACGTCCGGCGCGGTGAGCAGCGGCTCGGGCAGCCAGGGCCCCACGTAGGACTCCTTGCGGCGGCCGAGCGTGCGCAGCCGGCCGATGGCCTGCCGGGTGGTGATCCGGACCAGGTACGCACGGCGGTCGCGCACCGCGTCGAGGTCGACGCCGACCCAGCGCAGCCACGTCTCCTGGAGGACGTCCTCCGCATCCACCGCCGAGCCGAGCATCTCGTACGCAACGGTGAAGAGCAGTTTCCGGTGGGTGACGAACGCCTCGGTGGCGGGGTCGGGACGGCTGCCGTCCTCGGTCATATCGGTGTCTCCTGTTCCTCGGCCTCTCGGCTGCGTCACCACAAGACGCCGGCCCGCGCCCGTTTGTGACAGCGTCGGGCAGGCTGTGACGGGCGCCACAGCCCCCGCATGTCACAGGGCCGGACCGGCCGGCATCTCTTGTGCGACCGATCGGCCCCGACGGGAGGCCGGCACGAAGACGGCGGAGGCGGCGAAGATGGCGAAGACGACGAAGGCGACGAAGGCGATGAAGGTGGTAGTGGTGGGCGCCGGATACGCGGGCACGCTCGCGGCGAACCGGATCGCCAAGAAGGTGGGGACCGCCGAGATCACGGTGATCAACCCGCGCCCCGATTTCGTGGAGCGCGTACGACTGCACCAGCAGGTCGCGGGCACCGCGGTCGCCGCGACGCCCCTCGCGTCGATGCTGCGGGCCGGGATCACCTCGCGGGTCGGCACCGTGGCCAAGATCGGCGACGGCAGCGTCACCCTCGAAGACGGCACGGGCCTCGACTTCGACTACGCGTTCCTCGCCGTGGGCAGCACGGTCCGGCCGATGCCGGGTACGGTCCCCGTGGGCACCTGGGAGGGCGCGGAGCAGGCCCGCGCGGCGCTCGCCGCGCTTCCCGCCGGCAGCACGGTCACCGTGGTCGGCGGCGGTGCGACGGGCATCGAGACGGCGGCCGAGGTGGCCGAGGCGAGGCCGGACCTCCGCGTCCGGATCGTCGGCGCCCGGGTCGCCGACGTCTTCTCCCACCGTGCGCACCGGCACGTCCGCAGCGGTCTGGAGCGGCTGGGGGTCGACATCGTGGACGACACCCTCACGGACGCCGCCGGCGGCACCGTCCGCCTCCGGTCGGGAGCGGCGTACGCCTGCGACCTGACCCTGTGGGCGATCGTGTCGGGCGTACCCGACCTCGCAGCGCGCAGCGGTTTGCGGGTCGATGCCGACGGCCGCGTGCTCGTGGACGCGTACCTGCGCAGCATCGACGACGAGCGCATCTTCGCCGTCGGCGACTGCGCGGCGGTCCCCGGAGCCCGCTTCGCCTGCGCCATCGCCTCACCCCAGGCGGCTCACGCGGCCGACACCCTGGCCCGGCTCACCGAGGGCCGCGCGCCGGAGCCGTACGCGCTGCGCTACGTCGCCAGGGCCGTGACCCTCGGACGGAAGAGGGCGGTGGCCCAGTTCACCCGGCCCGACGACACCCTCCGGCCGGCCGCCCTCACCGGGCGCACCGCGACCGTCCTGAAGGAACTGGCGTCCCGCGGGGGCAGGTACGCGGCCCGCACGGGCTCCGGCTCCTGAACCCCGGGGGCGGACCGGCAGCAGCCGGCCGGGGAGACGGAAGGGGACCCGGCCGGCCGCGCGGTGTCAGAGGGTCGAAACCTTGACGAACTCGGCCAGCGGGGCGCCCTCGGGCGGGCTCAGCAGGGCCGTGACCTGCACCGGGTCGCCCTTGCCGAACGGCAGGCTGTCCTCGGGCCACATCGCGGGCGCGTTGACCTTCACGGAATGCGGCTTCTTGTCGCAGATCAGCTGGGGGAAGTTGACCTGGGCGCCCCCGCGCGGGCTGCGGACGTTCGAGTCCCGCTTGTCGGCGAGCCGCCAGACGACGCCCAAGTGCGGCTCCCAGCCCTTGCTCTGCGGCGGCTCACAGGAGTAGGTGACGTCGACCGCGATGGCGGACTTGGGGGCGAACACGACGTTCCCGATGGAGACGGTGTTCTCCCCGAAGCGGGTGGATCCGTCCTTGGCGTGAGCCGGAGCGGCGGCGGCCGCCCCGGCGACGAGCGTTCCGACGAGGGTGGCGGTCAGGCGTCGGCGCATGCGCACGGACAACATACGGGCTCTCTCTTTCCGAGTGGAGGGAGGGGGAAAATGCCTGCTCATGCTCACCCCCGACCCTCTCGCCGCACTCTCGGCCCGGCCTCGCCGACCGATGCGGGTGACCGCACGCGGCGACGGCCGGGACAGGGCTACTCGGTGCTCCAGGGGCGCAGCTTCTCCGGGTTGCGGACCGCCCAGATGTGCGTGACGCGGCCGTCGGCGAGGCCGAATGCCGCCACGGTGACGGTGGTGCCGGCGTGCTGGGCGACCAGGCCCGGCCGGCCGTTCACCGTCCGCTCCAGGAGCGTCAGCCCCGGTGCCTTGCCGGCGATGTGGATCAGGTACTGGGCGATGCGCTCGCTGCCCTCGACCGGGCGCAGGACCGCGCCGACCAGCCCGCCACCGTCGGCGAACATGCGGGCGTCGGGATCGAGCAGCCCGACGAGGGCCCCTATGTCCTTGGCCTCCCAGGCCTCCTTGAAGTCCCGCACCACCCGCACGGCCTGCCCGGCCGGCGGCGCGGCGGCCGTGGCCTGCGCGGCGCTCACGCGCCGACGGGCCGAGGAGGCCAGCTGCCGGCAGGCCGCCGGCGTCCGGCCGACGATCTCCGCGACCTCGGCGAACGGGTAGCGGAAGACGTCGTGCAGGATGAACGCCACCCGCTCGGCCGGCGTCATCGACTCCAGCACGACGAGGAACGCCATGTTCACCGACTCGTCCAGGGTCACCCGGTCGGCGGGATCGGCCGGCTCGGTGCTGCCGCCGCCCGCCGACCCGCCGATCCACTCCGTACGGTCCGGCAGCGGCTCGGGCAGCCACTCGCCGACGTAGCGCTCGCGCCGCGCCCGTGCCGATCCGAGGAGGTCCAGGCAGACACGGGTGGCCACGGTCGTCAGCCAGGCGCCGGGCGTCGCGATGGCCTCCTGCTGCTCCCGCGGCATCGCGTACCAGCGGGCGTACGTCTCCTGCACGGCGTCCTCGGCCTCCGCCAGCGAACCGAGCAGCCGGTACGCGAGGTTGGTCAACTGGCGCCGCTCGCCGACGACCGTGCTCAGGTCCGGCTCGGACCGCTCCTGCCCCGCCTCGGATGGGGTGTTCATGCCCGCCGCCGCTCCCTGTGTTCGTTCCTCGTTCTTCGTTCTTCCCGTTCGGTGCGGCCTCGCCGCGGCGCCGGACCACCGCACCGCATGGTGACCCTCGTCACGTCGCCTCACATGTCGCGGCCCTGCGTCGTCGGACCACCGAGAGACCACCGCATTCCATGCCGCGAGGCAGAAGAGGGGACCGCGCCATGACCGTACAGCCGATGGCACAGCAGCGAAGCCGCTTCACGTTCCTGCAGGCCGCGACCGCCCTGCAGACCCTCACCCTGTTCCTCCAGGCGGTCAGCGCAGGGCTGTTGCTCTTCACCTCCCACGGGGAGCTCCTCCACGGCATCGGAGCGCGCGTGATGTACGGCGCCTCGATGCTGTACGTGCTCGCCGCGGTCCTGGCGTGGCGGCCGGGCGGCGGATCGCCCCGCCCCATCGCGTACGCGTCCGGCTTCCTCCTCCTCGCCTCCGTCCAGGTGGTGCTGGGCATCGCGCGCATGGCCGCCCTCCATGTCCCCCTGGGCGTCCTGATGTTCGGGCTGAGCATGCTGGCGCTGGCCCGGTCCCTGTCCGCCCCGCAAGGAGCCGAGGGCAGGAGCCGCTCGGCCCGTGCCTGAGGCAGGGCAGCGAACGGCTGTCGCGGGGGAGTCGCCCGGGGCGGCGCCGCTCGCGGGCTCAGGGCGCTCCCGCGCCGCTGCGCGGCCGGCCGGTGCGGCGCAGGGCGGCCGGGGTGGTGCCGTACCAGCGCTGGACCGCGCGGCGCAGGGCGCGGGCGTCGGCGTACCCGCTGCGGGCGGCGATGGCCTCGACGCTGAGGTCGGTCTCGTGCAGCAGCCGGGTGATGCGGTCCCGGCGCACGGCCTCGACCTCGCTGCTCCAGGTGGTGCCGTGCTCGTCGAGGCGGCGCTGAAGGGTACGGGTGCTGACGGCCATGCGCCGTGCCACCGCCGGCAGCGTCGGAGCGGTCTCGTCGTGGACGCAGGCCAGGGCAGTGCGGAAGAGGTCGAGCCAGTCGTGCAGAGGGATCGAGGCGGCGAGCATCTGCTCGGCGTGTCTTCGCAGCACGGCCGACAGACCCGGCTGGGCGCGGGGCGAGGCCGCGGTCAGGTCGGCTGCGAGGAAGGTGATCGAGCTGACCGGCGCCTCGAAGTCGATGGAGCGGGTGCCGTACAGCTCCGTCAGGTCGCCGTGCCGGCGGGGTGCTTCGGCGGCCAGGGCGACGCGCAGCGGTACGAGGGGGCGCTGTGCGGCCTCGCAGAGCCGCAGGTGGTAGACGGCGAGCGAACCGGCGTTCACGGCGCAGGCGGCCTCGTACGCCAGATCCGCGTCGTTGACGTGGCTGATGGTGATCTGGTCCCCATCCTCGCTGATCGCGAGGCTGTCCGTACCGACGTCGGCGACGGCGGCGAAGCAGGCCGCCGCGTCCCTGATCCCTTCGAGCGGTGTGGCCGCGGAGGTGATCAGGTAGTCCCAGACACCGAGGCTGCCGATGCCCGCGTGCTGGGCGAGCGCCCCGGCCACCCCGGTCCACGGAGCGTGCACGGTCATCAGTTCCGCGATGCGGATGCTCGTGAGGGTCGGCGTGCGGCACAGGTCGTCGTGCAGGTGCTCGGGCGCGAGGCCCAGCAGGTGCGCGTATCCGGCCGGGGGTATGCCGAGTCGGCGTGCGGCGTTGACGTTCAGGCGGGTGAGGGCGGAGGAGGTCGTCCCCGAGTGCGCATGCGAGACCACAGCGGGTGAGCATAGACCAGATCCGATTTCAATATGATCACTGGAGTGTGGCGCCGAGGGTCCCCACCACGGCGCGGAAAGTCCCCCTGCGGCGCGCAGGGTCCCCCGACTGGCGCGCACTGCCCCCGGCCGAAGGGGTCTTTCGGCCCTAGCGTGTTGATCGAAGTGATCGCCCCCGGCCCATGCGCCGGAGGCGAGGTGAAGCAGGGGCCCGCGCACGGGGGTCGCGGGCTCCTGCTCCTCGCGGGAGACGGGCCGGGGGCGAAAAAACCTTCTGTCTCCTGTCACATCCGGGCGAGCCGGTCCGTCAGTGCTGTGAAGCCACCGACACGAGGCCGATGCGAAGGAGCCCCGACCATGACGCACGCGAACGAGAACACGAACGCGAACCCGAACGCGAACCCGAACGCGAACTCCTCGATCTCCCGGATGCCGAACCCGGCCGAGTTCGTGCCCGAGCTGAGCGACATCAGCGCCGCCCTCTTCAGGGCCACCGGCAACCGCTCGGTGCCGCGGACCACCATGAGCCTCGTCCACCTGCGCGCCGGCCAGATCGTCGGCAACACCTACCTGACGATCCTGAACACCGGCTTCCTGCGCAAGGCAGGGGTGTCCGAGGAGCGCATCACCGCCGTCTCCTCCTGGCAGGACGCCCCGTACTTCACCGATGCCGAGCGTGCCGCCCTCGCGCTGGTGGAGGCCACCCTGCAGCCGGCCCCGCACGGCAAGGAGCGCGTGTCCGACGAGCTCTACGCCGAGGTGGCGCAGCACTACGACGAGAAGGCGCTGGCCACCCTCACCATCGCGATCGGCCAGATCAACTTCTTCATCGCCCTGGCGGTCATCGGCAAGCCGCAGCCGGTCAGCTCCCTCGCGAACGAGCAGTGGAGCTGACCCGGCCCCTCCGAGGTGCTCGTCGCGCACTGCCTCCTGCGCGACGAGCACCCCGATCCGGCCCGGACGGTGAACCGGTCGGCCGCCGATCAGTCGGCGCGACTGTAGCGGGTGTTCACGGTCCAGATCTGTTCCAGCCGTACGCGGGTGCCGGGTCGAGGTGCGTGCCAGATCTTGTCCTGGCCGGCGTAAATGCCCACGTGGGCAATGGCGGTGCCGGTCAGGAAGAACACCAGGTCTCCCGGAGCGCGCTGTTGGCGCGAAATGTGGTGGGTGCTCCGGTATTGCTGCTCGGCAGTACGGGGAAGTCGCCGCCCCGCCTTGCGGAAGGCGTAGAGCGTGAGGCCCGAGCAGTCGAATTTCTTGGGCCCCGTCGCGCCGTAGGCGTACGGGGCGCCCTTCTTGGAGGCGGCGATGGCGACCGCTTTGGCGCCGTATACGGAGGCCGCCTCGGCCGGTGGGGCGGGGGCGGAGACGTTGGCCAAGGCGATTATGAGGAAGACGGTGAGAGAGCGGGAGGCGCGCCGGGTGCTGCGCGGTGTCGGTTTCCGGTTCTCGGCGGCCTTGCCGCGGTCGGTTGTGGAGCAGGGCAATCGTGATCCCCTTCCGCATTCAAGTGCAGGAACGGCCGGGAAAGGTTGCTCTTCGGTTATGTGCGTACTGGCTCTCGACGACCGCCCATTGTTCTCGGCCGATGTGCGGGGGAGGTTTTCGGACACGCCCCCAAATATCTCGGTTGGGTAAAAAGACCCGGATAAATAAGGATGATCTGAATGGCCGGGCCGGCCCGTCCGGCCGTCTCGGGGACCGGACTTGTGGGTCGGTGGCGCTGTCATGCCCCTGATCCGCAGCGCTTGGTTGTGCTCCCAACGGGGGACGGCGGACGGAGCGCGCGGATGAGGACGACATCGACAAGATTCCCGAGCGGACGCTGACACAAGTCGCCAGATCCACCCGGGGGTTGAGCGGTACAGGATGGAGGCCCGTCGGTGATCACCACCCCGCACGAAGGAAACCGATGACTCTCCGCGAGATCAAGCCCGGCAACCGTGGCTTCCTGTACGTCAACGCCCACCCCGAGGGCTGCGCAGCCGTCGTCGACGAGTTGTGGCAGCGCACCCCCGCACGCACCGGCCCGGCCGGCGCGGCGGCACCGGTTGCCCTGATCATCGGCTCCAGCGCCGGTTACGGCCTCGCCGCCACGGTCGCCGCGCTGCGCACGTACGGCATGCGCGGCCTCGGCATCGCCTTCGAGGCCCCGGAGACCGAGCGCCGCACCGCCTCCGGCGGCTGGTACCGGACCGCCCGCACCGCGACACTCGCCGGCCCGGACAGCGATTTCGCCTTCCTCAACGCGGACGCCTTCTCCGCCGCGGCCAAGGAGGAGGCACTGGAGCACCTCGCCACCCGTTACGGCAGGGTCGACTACCTCGTCTACAGCGTCGCCGCGCCCCGCCGGACCGACCCCGTCACCGGTGAGGTCCACAACTCGGTGATCAAGCCGCTGGGGGCCGCGTACCGGACCAAGACCCTGCAGTTCGACGGCGACACCCCATCCGTCGGCTCCCTGGAACTCCAGCCCGCCGACGACGCGGAGCGCGACGCGACCGTGCAGGTCATGGGCGGCGCCGACTGGAAGCTGTGGATCGACGCCCTGGCGGAGCGGAACCTCATCCACGACGGCTTCCACACGGTGGCGCTCTCCTACGTGGGCTCGGACCTGACCGCACCGGTCTACCGGGCCGGCACCATCGGTGCGGCCAAACAGCACCTGGAGGACACCGCGCGCAGTCTTCAGCAGGACCTGGCCCCGCTCGGCGGGCGGGCCCACACCGTGGTCGCCGGCGCGGCCGTCACCCAGGCATCGACAGCCATCCCGTCCGTCGCCCTCTACACCAGTCTTCTGCGCGCCGTGCTCGGCGACGACTTCCAGAGCACCGCCCGGCAGGCCGCCACCCTGTGGCGACAGCTCACCGGCGCGGCGCCGCTCCGGCTCGACCGGGAGCAGCGGATCCGCCTCGACGGCTGGGAGATGGACGACAAGGTCCAGGGCGCCGTCCACGAACGCTGGGCCGCCGCGACCACCGACACCCTGGCCGAACTCGCCGACACCGACTGGTTCCGGACGCAGGTCGGCCGGCTCTACGGGTGGCACGTCCCCGGCACCGACTACGACGCCCCGTCCCAGACGACGGTGCCCTGGCCGAACGCGCGGGAAGTCGGGGAGCTGTAGGCCGGCCGACTCGGCCCGGGTCCCCGGACGTGATCCCGAGGTCGGCGCGCACGAGGTGCCGCATGCTCCAGAGCGCGTGCACCAGCCCTTCCGCGCCCTGCCGGGCCGCCTCCACGTCCTCGCCCTGCCCGGCGGTGCGGTGTCGAGCCGCACCAGGAGCCCGTACGGGTCGCCGAAGCGGCGGTTCACGGTGCTGGCCGCCGCCATCACCGGGTCGGGCAGCACCATCTGGGCCTCCTCGCGCTCGTCCGCCCGGAGTTGCCGGGCGTGCGCCGGCTCCCGGTCCCTGGCGCGGTTGGCGATGCGCTGGGTGAGCAGGGCTGATGCGAGGGTGCCGCCGATGCCGAGCACGGCCACCACGATCTGACCCAGCGTTTTCAGCTTCGCCACCCCAGGGTGACGCCGTGTCCCTCGCTTGAGTCCTGGAAACTCTTCGGCTGGGCCCGCCGGGCACAGTGGGACGGCCATTGCCAAGCCGCCCTCACCCTGGAACGGCAATGTGCCTCGTCAGGGCGGCAGCTTGCAGCGGCGGTCACCCTCACGGGTGACGATGAGCTTGGATACCCACTCGACCAGAGCATGAGGCAGGTCGAGTGCGGCAGGATGGGGAAGCAACAGGGCTCCTGCGCCGATGGGTTGAGACTTCGAACGCCTCCCTCAACGGCACGGGAGCCCTGTGCGTTGCGGTCCTCGTTCTGACTCGGCCTGGGTCACCCGATCAGTGGCCACTCTGAAAAAGCTCACTGACCGAACTGTTCATTCCGCCCCGCCCCCGGCTGCGATGGGTCAGCCGGGACTGTACCCGTCAGCGCGGCGGCCGCAGCCCGGCGAAGACCACGTCGAAGATCCGTTCTCGGGCTGCCTCGTCCCCTCCGAGCTGCTCCATGGTGGCGGTGGTGCCCACCAACAGGGCGATCAGGTCCGGTAGTTCCAGGTCGCGGCGGACCGTCCCGGCCCGTTGGGCCCCGGCCAGGAGTCGGGCGAGTTGCCCGCGGATCGCCGCGCTGGACTCCTGCAGCGACGCATGTGCGTCCACGCCGGCCGCTGCGAGTGCGCGGTTGAACTCGTCCTTGCCTGCGGACTGGTCGATCACCAGCCGGAAGGCGTCGAAGAAGGCCTCGGCCGGTTCGGCGTCGGCGGCCAGCGCCGCGGTCCGGGCGGCGATGGCCTCCAGCCTGCGCACCATCACCGCCTCCAGCAGCGCCTCCTTGGTCGGGAAGTGCCGGAAGAGCGTCCCCACCCCGACGCCGGCGGCCCGCGCGATCTCCTCGGTCGGCACGCCGACGCCGCGGGTGGTGAACACCTCCGTGGCGGCGTCCAGCAGCCTGGCCCGGTTGCGCGCCGCATCCGCCCGCAGCGGTCGCTCCTGAGCACCGTTCATTGCTTCTGCCCCTTCCCCGCCGGCCGGTGGCGAAGTCGCCCTGGACAACCGGAGTCGTCAGTCCGTATCGTCATCGTCGGCCATCGAAACGGAGTCGCTAGTCCGATTCTCCTGTCCGAGTCTGCCGGAGGTTGATCATGTCTGAAACAAGGTCGCCGCGCGAGGTCTTCCAGAGCCTGCTCGACGGCATCACCGAAGGGCGGTTCGCGGAGCTGGCCCGGCTCTATGCCGAGGACGCCGTGGTGGAAACCGTCTTCGAGCCGGTCGGGCCGCGCCGCCTCGAGGGGCGGGCCGCCCTCCAGGAGCGGTTCGCGCAGGTCGCCGCGGTCTTGCCCTTCCGGCTGACCTCGAAGAACGTGGTGATCCGGGAGACCGACGACCCGGAGGTGATCGTCGCCGAGTGGGACTACCACGTGCACCACCGGGAGAGCGGGCGGACCGTCGAGGCCGCCAACATCCAGGTGATGCGGGTCCGCGACGGCCTGATCGTCCACACCCGGGACTTCCACGACCACCTGGCCCTCGTCCTGGTCGGCGGCAACCTGTCGCAGCTGGTGGCGGCGCTGGACGCCAAGCAGTAGCGCACGGGGCAGCAGGGCGCGGCCGCCCCCGGACGCGCCCCCGCCCGGCGCAATACCGACGATCCGCCGCCGCACCGGCCACCCTGGTAGCGCCAGACAGCCGGGCAGCCGGGCAGCCGGGCAGCCGGCCCCGGGCGGAAGGAGTCGTCGGTGTCGCCAGCACCCGAGGAGCACACGTCCGCGGCAGCCCCGCACCACCCCGAGCCGGGCGGCGCTGCCGGCCGGTACGGCGAGGCCCTCTTCCGGCCCGAGCACCCGGAGGAGGGCGGCCGCATCGACCACGCCGCGCTCGTGTACGACCCGTTCACCCGGGAACGGCTGTACGCCCTCGGGGCCGGTCCGGGCCGGCGCTGCCTGGACGTCGGCGCGGGCACCGGAACGGTGGCCCGCTGGCTCGCCGAGGAAGCCGGCGTCGACGAGGTGGTCGCCCTGGACCGCGACACCGACCGCCTCGCCCCGTTCGCCGGACCGCGGCTGCGGGTGCGGACGGCCGACATCACCCGGCTCGCCGCCGAACCGGGGCTCGGCGCCTTCGACCTGGTCCACGCCCGCTTCGTCCTCATGCACCTGCCCGAGCGCCGTGAGCTCGTGGGCCGCCTCGCGGAGCTGGTCAAGCCCGGCGGGCACCTCGTCCTCAGCGACGCGGTGGACGTCCCCGACCCGGCGGACACGGCCTCCGCCTACCGCCGCACCCTGGACGCCATGTGGCGCACCCTCGCGGAGACGATCGGCACCGACATCGCCGCCGTACGCGCCTACCCGCACCTCCTGCGCGCCGCGGGCCTGGAGGGCGTCGCCGCGGAGCTGGTGTGCCCGCCGCTGACGCCGGGCTCCCCGCTGGCCGCGTTCTGGACCGAGACCCTGGAGCGCATGCGCCCGGCCCTCCTGGCCGGGGGCCGCCTCGACGAAGCGGCCCTCGACGAGACCCTCTCCTACCTGGCCTCGCCCCGGCTGGCCGAACTCGCCCCCGGCATGCTCACCGTGTGGGGCCGCCGCCCGCAGACCGCCGGCGACTGAGCCGAAGCCCCTGCCCCCTACCGCCGGGACCGCGCGTCGAGGAAGAGCAGCCGGGCCCGCTTCGCCGGCAGGTGGACCTCCGGGAGGTCGATCTCGGGAAGCTCGACCTCCGGACCGCGTACGAACCCGGCCCGTTCCAGCCGGGCCACGGCCTTGGCGTTGCGGGCATCCGGTTCGGCGACGAGCCGGCGGGTGCCCGGCAGGCCGAAGAGGCAGCCGAGGAAGGCGTCCAGCAGGACCCCGGTGAACCCCGGCCGGACGGGCCCCGAGGGCGGGCCGATGAGCAGGTGGACGCCCATGTCGCCCGGCCGGGCCTCGTAGCACTCGCAGACCCGGTCGGCCGTGCAGTCGTACGACTGGAACAGCGCGGCGGGGACCCCGTCGAGGGAGGCCAGGAACGCGTGGTGCGTGTCCCGCCGGTCGAGGTCCTCGTAGATCTCCCGCACCAGTCGGCGGCTCGCCCCGCCCATCCCCCAGAACCGGGCCCGCTCCTCGCTGACCCAGCCGTGGATCAGCTCCGCGTCGCGGGCGGGATCGACCGGGCGCAGAGTGACCCGCCCGAACCCCTCGACGAGCCGGGTGCCGGTGCCGGTGCCGGTGCCGGTGCGGTGCGCAGTGGTCATGTCGAATCCCAGGGAGTCCGGTGTGCCGGGGCAGCAGGTCAGGGCGGTCGGAATCGCGAGCACGGCTGCCGGCCCGGTTCCCCGGCAGGTATATCTCCAGCAGGTCGATTCCCGGCAGAGGAACTCCCATGACGGATGATCCGCTCATGGAACAAGTCATCGATCTTGACGAGGCGGCCGCCACCCTGGCGGAACGGGCCGAGCAGTGGAGCGCCTCCGGCCTCGACGTGGCACGGGTGACGTGGAGGGACGCCGCGGCCCCCTGGCCCCGGTCCCTGGAGACCGACAGGTCACGCGTGCACGATCCCGACTCGGTCGGTGTCCTCATAACCGGCCCGGCCGGAGCCGAGCTGTCGGTCGTGCTGTTCCGCGGCGGCTGGGCCGACGTGGACTACTTCGACGGCTCCGCCGACGCCGGCTGCCTCCCCGCCTGCGACATCACCTCGGCAGCGGAGTTCCGCACCCGGCTGGACCTGTGGGTGACGCGCGTCTTCGGCCCCCGCGCAGTCTCGGCTCCGCGCACTCCCTGACGGCATGATGAGGTGTGGACGCAGACAGGGACGCGCACGGAGCCCGGCGCAGCCCGCCCGGTACCGCCGGGCGGCTCGACGTGGAGCCCACACCGTGGACCGCAGTGGCGTGGATGCCCCCCGCCCCGCTCTGGGAAGCCATCCAGAGCATCAGGCGGGTCCACGACCCGCAGATCCGGCGGTGGCCCCCGCACGTCAACCTGGTCTTCGGGTTCGTGCCCGAGGCGGACTTCGAGGCGGCCGCCCCGCTGCTCGCCGAGGCCGCCGCCGCGCAGGCGCCGTTCGAGATCCGGCTCAGCGGAGTGCGGTACTTCCGGCACCGCGCCTATTGCACCGTGTGGCTCGACCCTGCCGCGGCGGGGCAGGCCCCGTGGACCCGGCTGCAGCAGGCACTGGCCGAGCCCTTCCCCCGCTGCCGGAGTCGGCACGCGCGGTTCACACCGCACCTCTCCCTGGGCAGGACCCGCGACCCCGTCCCCCTCGCCGCCGAGTGCGCCGCCCGCCTGGGCACGTTGGCGGCCCCGGTCCACGAGGTGGTCCTGCTGTCCCGCCGGGGCCCCGAGGATCCGATGCGCCCGCGTGCAGGCATCGCACTGGGGACGGGAACCATCGACTGGAGAACCGACTAGCACGTGCGTGCGTGCGGGTACGGGAGGGGCCATGAGGTACGACCTGTCCGGGCGCCTGGTGGTGGGAATCGCCTCGAGCGCCTTGTTCGACCTGACCGATTCCGATGCGGTGTTCAGGGAGCAAGGAGAGCAGGCCTATCGCGCGTACCAGGAGGAGCACGTGGACGACGTGCTCGCCAAGGGCGTGGCCTTCCCCTTCGTCAGACGCCTGCTGTCCTTGAACGACCTCGCGGACAAGGCCGACCCCCTGGTCGAGGTCATCATCCTCTCGCGCAACGACCCGGACACCGGCATGCGCGTCATGCGCTCGATCAAGGCACACGGCCTGCCCATCAGCCGGGCGGTCTTCCGCCAAGGCCGGGCCTCGCACCCGTTCATGCCGGCGCTGAACATGTCGTTGTTCCTGTCCGCCGACGGAGCCGACGTCCGCGACGCCGTCGCCGACGGGCTGCCCGCAGGACACGTCCTCGCCACGGCGCGCACCGATGACGAGAGCGACCCCGAGCTCCGTATCGCCTTCGACTTCGACGGGGTGCTGGCCGATGACGCCGCCGAGCAGATCTACCAGGCGGACGGTATCGACCGGTTTCGCGCGTACGAGGTCCGCAACGCCGCCACGGCCCACGATCCGGGGCCGCTGAGGGACTTCCTCGCGGGCATCAACCGCATCCAACGCCGGGAGGAGGACGAGCGGCAGGAGGACCCCGCCTACCGCCCCCGCCTTCGCGTGTCGCTGGTGACGGCCAGGGACGCCCCCACCCATGAACGGGCCCTGACGAGCCTCAAACAGTGGGGACTGCGCGTCAACGACGCCTTCTTCCTCGGAGGCATAGACAAGGCCGCGGTCATGAAGACCCTCGACCCGCACATCTTCTTCGACGACCAGGTCTCCCACCTGAACGGGACCGCACCTGCCACCCCGAGCGTGCACATCCCGTTCGGCGTGGCCAACGCCCCTGCCCACGCCCTTTCCCACACACCTGGATCCGGACGGCAGTCGGGCCCCGCAACCCCTGGACAGGCGTAGCCGGCGCAATACGATGAGTAATCAGATGTTTGACCCGTCCAGGGGGCAGCCATGCCGAACGCGTCGTCCGTACCGCCCTTCGAGTCGTTCCCCCGCGAGGTCCAGGACGCGGCCCGCCGGTTCCTCCGCCTCAAGGCAGGGGCAGGGGCGGGGCAGGGGGCCCCGGGAGGCGAAGGTCTGCCGGCCCTGACCCGTATGAAAGAGGGCAGCGAAGGCAGTGAGACGAAGGAGGGCAGCGAAGGAAGCGAAAGGAGTGAAAGCAGCGAGAACAGCGAGACCACGGAGCGCAGCGAATTCAGCGAAGGCAGCGAATACGGCGAGTACAGCGACCGAGGGTCAGCCGTCTCGGCAGGCGTCCGCCCGCCCGCGTCAGGGCACACCGGCGACACCGGCGAATGGGGGCCGATCCTCCGTACCCCGTCTCCTGACGGCCCAGTCTCGCATGCGGCCGCCGACGACCGTGTCTGAGGACCCGGCCCGGGAAGAGGAAGCCCCCCGCCCCGCACAGGCGGCACCCGCACGGCCCTTCCTGCCCGCCGGGGCCCGCCCCGACGTGACGACGGACCTCGCCCGGAACGCCTGGCAGCTGGCCCGGGCGCTGCACGCGCTCAGAGCGGCCGAAGCGGCCGAGTCGGGAGTACGCGGTGACGATCCTGGTTCTCGCCCCGCCGGATGACGAAACGGCCCGCAGGTTCGGCAGGTTCGCCGAGGGCAGGGGGCACCGCGTGGTCGCGCCCACTGGCTTCGGCGAGGTGGCGGTCACGGTGACGGCCGACCGGAACGCCGCCCCGCGGGTGGAGTTGAGCACGGCGGGCGAGCGGATCCGGGCCGTCTTCCACCGGGGCCTGCCGCCGCCGGAAGCCCCCGACGGCCCCTCGGCCGCCGCCGAGGCGGCATTCGCGTACGCGGAGTCCATCGCCGTGTGGTGGTCGGTCCTGGCCCTCTGGCCCGGGCCCGTGGTCAACCGCCCCTCGCCCGCCGGCTTCGTACCGCACCTCGACCCGCTCACCGCCGCCGGCCTGCCCGGCATGGCCATGCCGCCCTCATCGATCACGTCGGCCGCACCCGGGCCCGTTCCACCGCTCATGCCCCGGGCCGCCCCCGGCGAGCGCATCAACGTGAACCGCGTGCGCGACGGGGCGTTCCTCGGCCACGGAACCGCCGCAAAGCACGGGGGCGAGGGCGGGGGCGAGGGCGAGGGCAAGGACGAGGAGGAGGGCGACGAGACCGAGGTCCTGCGGTTCACCTGCTTCGACCCGGAGCGGACCCGGCACGTCCTGCTGGCCGGCGACGAGGAGTTCGACCTCTCGGACCCCACCGGAGCCTTCGCCCCCGGGCACCGAGCCCGGCTCGCGCCCCTCCTGACCCGGCTGCGCGCGCTCGGCGCCACCTTCGCCGTGGTCGTCGTCCAGCCCGAAGGGGAGCGGACGCGGCTGCTCGACATCTCCTGCCATCCGGTGCACCGGCAGTTCGCGCACCTGGAACACCGGGTCTTCGAGGCCGTCCTGAACGCGCTGCCGGCCGGCCCGTCGTGATCCTCTGCATCGGCCTGGCCGCCGATCCGACGTTCGTCCACGGCGTACGCGCACTCGCCCAGGGCG
This sequence comes from Streptomyces sp. NPDC046876, assembly GCF_040645035.1. Taxonomy (NCBI): domain Bacteria; kingdom Bacillati; phylum Actinomycetota; class Actinomycetes; order Kitasatosporales; family Streptomycetaceae; genus Streptomyces; species Streptomyces sp. NPDC046876. The sequence goes on from NZ_JBEYXK010000018.1 coordinate 75,178, forward strand.
CGATCCGGTTCGAGGTGGTCGACCTGCCGACGCTCGCCCTGTACGGAGACCTCCACATCCCCCTCGACGACCTGCGCACCACCCGCGTACGGGCCGGCGACGGTGGGCCGGAGATCACGCTCTCCGAGGTCAGCGCCGTGTGGGCCCGGCCGTTGAACGTCTCCGCCGCCGCCCCGGACCCGCGGTCGGCCCACCGCGCCGACGGCCAGTACCAGGCACTGTGCCGCCTGCTGGAGGCGGTCGACCTGCCGGTGCTCAACCCGCCGCTGCGCGAGGCGTCGAACGCCAGCAAGGTGCTCCACGCCGTCAGCCTCGCACCCGTCGCCGGCTGGCGGATTCCGCGGTCGTGCCTCACGAACGACCCCGCCACCGCCCTGGCCTTCGTCCGCGACTGCTCCCACGGCGTGGTCTTCAAGGGGGCCAGTGCAGCCAAGACCTGGGCGACCCTCTTCCGGCCCGAACACGAACGGCTCCTGCCGCGGCTCGTGCGGTCACCGACCCTCTTCCAGGAACGGATCGTCGGGCCGGACGTACGCGTCCACGTCGTGGGCGAGCACGCCTTCGGCGAGCTCATCGACTCCCGCGAACTCGACTACCGCACGGCCCACGGCACCAACCGCTACACCCCGCTCACACCGCCGCCGGAGATCCTTCAGGGGTGCCGGCGCCTGGTGGCCGCGACCGGGGTGCCGTTCCTCGGAGTGGACTTCAAGATCGAGGCAGCCACCGGTGAGTGGTTCTTCCTGGAGGCCAACTCCATGCCCTGCTACGAGGGGTACGACGTCCGCGCGGGCGGCGCCATCTCCCGCGCCCTCGTGGAACGGCTGACCTCGGGCGAAACAGCGGTGTAACGAGCGCGACGTACGGTCGCACGGATGAACAGAACGACGAACGGAAAGGTCGGCACGGACGCAGCCCCGCGGATCCGACCCGGTACCGAGAGCGACCTCGAAGAGCTGACCCGGATCTACAACCACTACGTCATCGAGACGCCGATCACCTTCGACATCGAGCCGCTCACCGTGGACCAGCGCCGGCCGTGGCTGCTGGCCCACCCCGACTCCGGCCCGCACCGGCTCCTCGTGGCCGAGGAGGGCGGAAAGCTCCTCGGCTACGCGACCAGCAGTGCGTTCCGCCCGAAGCAGGCGTACGCGACCTCGGTGGAAACCAGCGTGTACCTGGCGCCCGAGCACGTGGGGCGCGGCATCGGCGGCCTCCTGTACACCTCGCTCTTCGAGGTGCTGGAGCAGGAGGACGTCCACGTGGTGCTCGCCGGACTCACGGTGCCCAACGAGGCGTCCCGGCGGCTCCACGAACGCCTCGGCTTCCGGCCCGTGGGCGTCTACGAGGAGGTCGGGCGGAAATTCGGGAGGTTCTGGGACGTGGCCTGGTTCCAGAAGCGGTTGTCCCGGGGCCCGGCGGCCCCGGAACACGCGTAGCCGGAGCTCCTAGAAGGCGGAGTGGGCGAACCAGTGGGCGAGCAGCTCCTGGTCGCCGAGCAGCCCGAAAGCCTCGCTGTGGCGGTCCAGGCGGCCGTACAGCAGCAGGAGCAGGTCCGCGGCGGTACCCCGGACCGTGGCGTCCGCCTCGGCGTCGTCGGCCACGAGGGCGAAGCCGTCGGGCCGCAGGCCGACCACCCAGGCGTGGTCGCCGTCCGTGCAGCTGAAGCGGATCGTCCGGTGGGGCGCGCGCAGCTGGGCGGTCAGCGGTGCGAAGGGGGACGCGAACGGCAGGTTGGTGAGGAACTCGTCGATACCGTCGGCCGCCAGGGTGCGGTCGATGCGCGGCGAGAGGCCGAGTGCGAGTTCGGCGTCGGCCCGGTGGACGAGGGTCTCGAAGAGCATGCGGCGCACCCAGAACCGGGCGTGCTGGTCGACGCCCCAGGCCCACATCGGAGCCTCCAGGTCGGTGGCGGCGAACACCGCGGCCGCCTCGGCGGCACTGTCGGCCAGCCAGTCGGGGTAGCCGTCGGAGTCCGCCGGCAGGCGCAGGTCCACGTCCCGGCTGGTCGGCGGCTGCTGGATGCGCCGGCGCAGCAGCTCGCTGAACCAGCGGTGCACGCTGCCGGTGTGCCGGGTGAGATCGGCAAGGGTCCAGCCGGGGCAGGTCGGCACCGGGGTGGTGAGATCCGCTGCCTTCACCGTGGCGACGAATCGATCGGTCTCGGCCGCGACGGCGGCGCCGTGCTCGGCGGGGTTCATGCGGGCTGTCCTTCTTCTGGCGCCGAGGCGGGGCCGGGGCGCGCGGCGAGAGGTGCTTTATGTGCTGGATGATTCATACTCTTAAGTATCCGCAAAGTAATCCGCCGCCGCCGGGAATGTCAACCGCCGGGCTCGGCGGCGCGGGCCAGGACGCCCGGGGCGGGGATGCGCTCCAGGATGCCGCCCGCGAAGGTGTCGTACAGCGGGAGCGTCTCCAGGTGCACGTAGCCGATGTGGCAGTCGCAGACGGCCAGGGGGCAGGGGCGCGGGCCCAGCGCGGCCCGGTACGAGCCGTCGTAGAGGTTGCCGAGCTCGGCGCGCACGAAGTGGCACCGGCGGACGGTGCCCTCGCCGTCCACCGACACCACCGACCGCCCCGTCCGGCACGGCAGCCCGGCGGAGCGGTGCGGGTGGCGGCTGTACGGGAAGAGGGGGTCCAGAGCGCTCCAGGTGTCGGCCTCGGTGTCCGTGTACGTGTGGCCCTCGGCGGCGTTGACCCACAGGTAGACGTGGGCCGGCAGATCGGCGCGCAGCCGGCGGGCGTGCGGGAGGTTCTCCGGCAGGCCGACGATGCCGATGCTGTGGCGGACGCCGCGGTCCCCGAGGTCCCGGACCTTCGCCAGGAAGCGGTCGTAGGGCGTCTGGCCGGGGTGGTAGGTGCACCACAGCGCGAGCGTGTCGAGGTCGGCCTCGGCGAGCCAGTCGGTGCGGCAGCTCAGGTTGGTCTGGATCGCGACGCGCTCGACGTGCGGCCGGTGCGAGAGCTCGACCAGGGCGCGCCGGTACCAGGAGCGGACCAGCCCCTCGCCCCAGGGGGTGAACAGCAGCGACAGGCGGTCGTCGGCGGCCGCTGCCGCCCAGCCGGTGAAGCGCTCCAGGGCGGCCCGGTCGGCGCGCAGCCGATCCGGGCTGTCGCGGCGCTTGGCGAAGGGGCAGTACGGGCAGTCGTAGTCGCAGGAGGCGAGCGGGCCGCGGTAGAGGATCGTGAGGTCCACGGGGCGGCGGCCTACTTCGGCGCGTACGCGGCCATCGCGGCGCGCACGGCGGGCGAGAAGAGCGCCGGGCCGAGCGCGTCGGAATGCGCCAGCCCCTCCGGGGTGAGGCGCAGGAGCACGCCGTTGCCGCCGGGCTCCGAGGCCTCCTCCAGCCAGCCGCGGGCGGCGAAGTCCGCGAGCTCGGCGGGGAAGTCCTCGTACGGGTGCGTGCCGAACCGCTCGCGGTAGCCGGCCACCGGCATGCCCTGCGCCTGGAGGAGGGACTGCAGGAGGTGGCGGCGCCGGGCCTCGTCGCCGCCCACGTACCGGCCGTGCACGGCCCGCCCGAAGTCGGCCGTCGCCGTGTAGTCGTCGATGATCGCCCGGATCTCGCCCATGTCGACGGCGTAGTCGAAGGAGTAGTGGAGGGCGGAGGTGTAGGAGCGGGCGCCGCAGCCCAGCCCGATCATGCCGTCGGTCTGGCAGGCGTGGTCGTCGGGGCCCTGCGGTGCGGCGGCGCCGGGGCGGCGGAACATGCGCATCGACACCTGCTCGTAGCCGTGCGCGAGGAGGTGGTCGCGGCCCTGCCGGTACAGGGCCAGGCGCTGCTCGTCCCACTCCCGGTCGGTGTGCGCGGTGCGCCGGGCGAGGCCGGTCAGCGGCCGTACGTAGAGGGGGTACAGGTACAGCTCCTCGGGCGCCCAGGCGAGCGCGGCGTCCAGGGAGCTGCGCCAGGTGGCGGGGGTCTGCCCGTCGATGCCGTAGATGAGGTCGATGTTGAGGACCGGGATGCGGGCCTCGCGGATCCGGCCGAGCGCGGCCTCGACGTCGGCGCGGCGCTGAGGGCGTACGGCGGCCCGCGCCTCCTCGTCGACGAAGCTCTGGACGCCGAGGCTGAGGCGGGTGGCGCCGCGCTCGGCGAGGACGGCCAGCCGGTCGGCGGTCGCGGTGGCGGGGGAGGCCTCGACGGAGAGCGGGACGGCCCGCAGGTCGGCGCCCATGCGCCGCTCGGCGATGTCGCACAGGCGGGTGAGCTCCTGCGCGGTGAGGAACGTCGGCGTCCCGCCGCCGAAGGCCGCGTTGGCGAACCGGACCGGGCCTTCGTCGCCGAGCGCCTCGCGGACGGCGGCGGCCTGGCGGTCGAGCGCGTCGAGGTAGCGGCCGGTGAGGCCCTCGGGGGCGCCGATGCGGGTGAACAGGTTGCAGAAGCCGCAGCGGACCTCGCAGAAGGGTATGTGCAGGTAGAGCGAGAGGGCGTCCTTGGCCTCGCCGCGCCACAGGTCGCGCAGGGCCGGCCGGTCGGGCAGGGGCCGGTAGGCGGTCTTGTGGGGGTAGGCGTAGACGTAGCTCTGGTACGGACGCACGGTGGGGGCGGTCACCGGCACGGGGGCGGCGGCGGGGGCGGGGGCGGTCATGCGGACGGCTCCAGGAAGAAGTGGGCGTACGGCACGGTCCAAACGGCCTCGTGGGCGAGGCGGTGGCCGGTGTAGCCGTCGTCGCCGTAGGTCGTGCCGTGGTCGGAGCAGACGATGGCGAAGCAGCGGCGCCGCGAGCTCATCGCGGCGAAGAGCCGGCCGATGTGCCGGTCGATGTACTCCAGGGCGGCGGCGTGGCTGGCGCGGGTGTCCCCGGCCTCACGGGTGGCACCGGGGAGGTGGAACCAATTGGGCTGGTGCAGCGCCGAGGCGTTCAGGAACAGGAACAGCCGCCGGTCGGCCGGCAGCCCGGCGACGACCTGCTCGGCGCGCTCGACCTGGGCCTCGAAGGAGGTGGGGGAGGCCACGCCGAACGCGGGCTCCCAGTGGCTCTCCTGGAACATCCCGGGCAGCACGTCGCCCAGCGCACCCTGCTTGTTGAAGAAGCCGACGCCGCCGATGCAGACCGTGCGGTACCCGGACGCGGCGAGCCCGGAGACCAGGTCCGGGGTGTCGAAGACGTACGTGCGCCCCGCGGTGGACTCGCTGCCGGCGAAGCGCGCGGCGAACAGCCTCGGGTGCGGTCCGGGCGCGGCGGGCGTGGGCAGGAATCCGGCGAACATCGCCTGGTGGGAGGCGTAGGTGAAGCTCCCGGGGGCGTGCCGCCGCTCCCACGCGCCGCCGGGCAGGTGGCGGGCCAGGTTCGGGATGCGCCCCGCGGCGGCCAGCTCGACGGCCACGTCGTGGCGGAGGGTGTCCAGGGTGAGCAGGAGCAGGTCGTCGCGGCCGACGACCTCGTTCATGTCGGGGAGCCCGGGGAGCCCGGTGTCGGCGGGCTCCGCGTCGGGGAGCTCCCGGTCGGGCAGGGCCCCGTGGGACGGCGGGAGGGTCTCAGGCAGGTGCACGGTGGTGGTTCCTTGCGATGTGGTGCGGTGCGGCGGCGACTTGGGCCGCGTACGTGTCCAGGCCCTCGGCCCCGCTGCCCGGCAGGCCGGTGAGGCCCGGCAGCAGGTCGCCGAAGGCGTTGACCTCGGCGACGGCGAACCGCCGCCAGCCGACGGCCGGCAGCAGGTCGACACCGACGCACAGGGTGCCGGGGAAGCAGGCCGCGGCCCGCTCGCAGGTCTCCAGTGCTTCGGCCCATTTGGGGCCCGCGGCGTCGGCGACGGCCGCGAGGTCGCCGCGGCTGCCGCCGAGGTGCAGGTTGGTCATGGGGGAGCGGCTGGTGCGGACGACGGCGTGGGTGGCGCGGCCGGCCACGACGACCACCCGCAGGTCCGCCGCCCGGCCGCCGAGGGAGGCCTTGGGCCACCAGCGTTCGACGTGCAGCCCGTCGGGCGCGAGGGCGTCCACGAGGGCGGCGACCTCCCCCTCGCTCGTGATGCGCCGCACCCGCAGGGAGTTGTGCAGACTGCCGTCCTCGGCGCGCTCGACGGAGGTGGTCGCCCGGATCCGGCCCCCGCCGGCCGTCTCGACGGCGACGACGCCGGACGCCGAGGAGCCGTGGGCGGGCTTGACGAACGCGCGGGGCATCCCGTGAGCCGCCATCAGCTCCCGTACGTCGGCCCACCCGCGCACCGGCGCGGCCCCGCCTGACGTCGGGGACGACGGTACGGGCACTCCGGCGCGGTCGAGGGCGCGGTGGCAGTGCCGCTTGTCGAACAGGATGGCCAGCTCGTCGGGGTCGTCGAGGCGCAGCCCGCCGCTGAGGCTCCGCACGGCCGCGGTGAAGCGGGCGTACCAGCGGGCGCCGCCCTCGACCCGGGTGGGGTCGGGGGCGCCGCGCAGCATGCGGTCGACCTCGGGGTTCTCGCCCGGCGAGTCCAGGCGTACCAGCTCGTCGGCGGCGAAGGCCGCACCGCCCTCGCGCAGGACGCGGGCCCAGGGCACGACGCGGGGCGCGGGCTGTCCGGCCTCGCGTACGGCCGCGGTGAACAGGGCGACGCGGCGGTTCTCCGGATTGCCGACGACCGCCCAGCGCGGGGGAGTGTGCAGTGCCACGGTCGGACCGCTACTCGCCGACCGCGACGTAGCGGCGGACCCGGCCGTCCCACTCGTACTCGCGGGCGTCGTCGCTGTCGAGGTCGAGGGCGACGCCGGAGCCCTCCAGGGTGTTCCGGAAGCGCTGCTTCAGCGCGTCGCCCAGGTAGTTGTGGCTGAGGTCGAGCTTCTTGAGGTGGGTGAGCGACTGGCCTCCGAGCAGCGCGGCGGCCCCCTCGTCGGTGAGGACGCCCATGGACAGGTCGAGCGTCTCCAGTCGGGCCACGACGGTCGCGGAGGCCATGGCGGCGGCGATCTCGTCCTGGAAGTCGCTGTTGCGCAGGCCGAGGTGGCGCAGGCTCGGCAGGCGGCCGCCGTCGAGGACGGGTGTGACGTCGGCGAGCGTGCTGTCGCCGCCGTACTGGTCCGTCCCGAGCCAGAGGTCGAGGCGTTCCAGGGCCGGCAGATCGCTGGCGGCGATGTTGCGGACGACCTGCGCGGGCAGGCCGCCGGTCTCGACGACCAGGACGCGCAGCCGCGGGTGGGTGAAGGCCGGGACGACGAGCCCGGTGCCGCCGCGGACCCCGAACTCCTCCAGCTCCGGGAAGGCGTCGAGGAGCGGGCCGACGTCCCCCTGGTTGATCCAGGAGATCTCGCACTCCTCGGACTCCATGTCCCCCAGGAACAGGGCGCGCAGGGCGGGGAGCGAGGCGCGGGCGCCGACGACCGCGGCGATGACGTCCTCGGACCCGACCTCGTACGCGTCCTCCCAGGCCCCGACCACGATCGCGCGGACACGCGCGGTGTCGACGGCGGCCGTGAAGCGCGAGAAGAGCTCGGTCCAGCTCTCCTCCGCGTCGTAGGGGTCGCAGGTGAGCTTCCAGGCGACGGCGTCCGCCTCGGGCAGCGGCGTGTCGCCCTCGTCGTCCGGATCGGGGAAGGCGAAGACCGGAAGTCCGTACCACTCCGTCAGATGCTCCGCGAAAGCCATGGTTCCCCGCCGTTCCTCGTCCGTCGCGCCGTTGCGCCCGGTGCTGTGCCCGCGCTCGTCGCGCCTGTCCTGTGCGCCGCCTCCGCCGGCGCCCCTTGACGGGCGTCGCTCGGGTGTACGACGTCGATGTGCTGCAAGTTGTAGCAAGCCGCACTGACAACGCGGGTGCCGGGGCGGAGCACAACCGTTGCCGGACCCTCCCCCTGACGGCGGGGCCGGAGCCCGGCCGGTCGGGCGCATCGAGGGTGCAGTTCCGCGCGGCGTTCGCCACACTGACCGTGAAGCACGGCACCGTACCGGTGGTCGGCGAGCACGGCTGGTGACCAGCGGGCGATGGGCAGGGTGCCGGATGCCTGACTCTGCGCTGCCGGACTCGGCGCTGCCCGGCTCTGCACCGGCGGAGCCCGCACGGGCCGCGCGCCACCGTGGGCGCCGTGCCCTGCTGCCGCCGGTCACCGCATGGCTGATCGCGAACCTGGTCACCTGGCTGGTCGCGCACGGATCCGCAGTGGCCTATTGGTCCACGGGGAGCCGCCGCCGCTGGGACGCCGAGCACTACCTGTCGATCGCCAGGACCGGCTACGAGATGTTCCGGTGCCGGGAGCGGTACGCGGACTTCCCCGACGTCGTCTGCGGCAACGTCGCATGGTTCCCCGGATACCCCATGGCGATCCGGGCCGCTTCGGCCACCGGCCTCTCCCATGAGCTGTCCGCGGTCGTGGTCGCCGAAGCCTCCCTGTTCGGCATGTTCGCGGTGCTGTGGTGGCTGCTCGGCGCCCGGCTCACCTGGGCCACCGGCCTGACCCTGGCCATCGGCACGGTGTTCCCGGGCGGCATCTACCTCCACGCGGTGTTCCCGGTCGCCACCGGCACGCTGGCGCTGCTGGTCTGCACGGCCGGAGTGGAGCGCGGTTCCTGGGCCCTTGCCGCGGCCGGCGGTTTCGTGGCCGCCGCCTGCCATCCTGTCGGCGCTGTCGCCGCCGTCATGCTGCTGTCGAGCGCGTTCTTCGCGTGGCGCGGGGACCCGTGGCCCGTGCGGTTCGCGAAGGCCGCGCTGTCGGCCGCGCTCACGGTCTGCGGCGTGCTGTGGGCCACATGGCTGATGTGGCAGGCGACCGGCCGCTGGGACGCGTACCAGACCATCCAGCGGTCCAGCTACGGCCAAGGCGATGTACGCCAGCCCTTCGTCGAGATGTGGAGGGCCTACCACTTCCCCTTCAGCGACTGGTACCGGCCCCCGGGGGACCTGCCGTGGCTGGTGGAGCACAGCCTTGCCGCGCACAAGGCCGAGTTCTGGCTGAACGCCGTCTTCGTGCTGCTGGTGTCGGCGACGGCCGCAGTGCGACTCCTGCGCCACCGCCGTCTCCCGGTCGAGGAGTGGGCCGCCCTCATCCTGACCGTGTCGGTCTTCCTGCTGCCGTTCTTCGCCGGCGCGGAGATGTCCTGGTACCGCAACCATGCGCAGATGTTCGTCGGTCTCGTCCTGGTCGGGCGCATGCCCCGCTGGGTGCAGGTGCCACTGCTGGCGCTCTGCACGGTGCAGTACGCCCGTCTGGGCGCGATGTTCTTCGCCGGGGTACTGGTGTGACCCGTGGAGGCCCGCCGCGCCGAAATGCGTTTGCCCCGGCGCAGGGTGCGCATGACAGGGTGGCGCGGTGATAGGTGAACTGTCCCCGCATGACCTGAGCTGGGACGACGTGGACCCCGCTCGTCATCCCTTCGACAGCGCGGCGGCGGCCCGGGTGGTGCGGTCACTCGGTCCGGCCCGCCGCATACCCGGGGGCGAGGGGAAGCTCTGGGCGGACGCCATGTCGTACGCCCTGGTGGAGCAGTACGGCCGCTGGGCCCTCGGCTGGCGCTGGGCGCAGGACGAAGGCGACTTCGACGGGGGACCGGTCGGCAGCTGGTGCTGCCCGCGGGATTCCATCACCACCCCGGAAGAGACCCTCGAGCGGGTCGTTGCCGGGCTCTGCGAGTGGCGGGCGTGGTTGGAGAGCCTCGCGGGGTGGTTCGAGGCGTACCCCCTGGACGTGGCCGACATCGAAGGCCAACGGGTCCTGTGGGAGTGTGCGACACGGAACCTGATCCTGCAGGTCGTCGACCGCACGGGCTGCGGCAGCGGCTGGTACGGCCATTGCCGGCAGGTGCTCACCTGGTTCCTCAGCCGCTGGGGTGTCGCACCGGCCACGGCGCACGAGCTGGTCGAGCAGGCGATCGGCGGGCGCTTCCGCAGCTGGACCGACCCCGACGCCGCACTGGTCGGGGACATCGCGGAGCGCCTCCCGAAAGCCCTTCGTCCGGACGACCGGGCGCGGCCCGCCGAACCGGCCACCGATCACCTCGGCCAATGGCTCGCCGTACGCGAGACGGTGGCCTGGCAGGAGGTCCCGGGCGGCCCGGGTGTCGGTCCGGTGCGGCCGGCCCGCGACGGGGCGGTCGAGGACGTCATCGCCTTCGACGGCGCCCTCGACCCCACCCGCGCCGAGGGCCTGCTGACCGCACTCGAACGGCTCAGGGCCGAGGCGGCGCAGGGCACCCCGCTGGACTTCGAACGGCTCCAGGGCTGGCAGCAGCACGTCCTGGGCAGCCCGCAACCGCCCGCCTTCCGGGTCGGTACCGCCTTCGCCAAGAACGGTCGGGAGCGCTACGGCATGGCCCCGGACACCCGGGCCCGCCTCGACTCCTGCCTCGCCGAGAGCGCCGAGGCCGACGGCGAATCGCTCCCGCTGACCGCCCGAGCCGCACGCGCGTACCTCGACGTGTGCTTCTTCCACCCCTTCGACGACGGCAACGCCCGCTCCGCCTTCCTCGCCGCCGTCTTCGTCCTCGCCCGGGAAGGCGTGGTGCTGGACGACGTGAGCCTGCTCCGCCGCATCACGTTCCGGGCGGACAGCCGCGAGGACGCACTGGCCCTCGCCCGGTACCTGGACCTCCACCTCGCAGAAACCCGGCACACAGCCGCCTCCGCCGCTACGCACCCCGCGCCATGAAGTCCCGTACCGGGGACCGCCGGTGCCGGGGCGGGGCGGGACAGAAGCCGCATGCGGGTTCACCTGCACTCACACCGTCCGTCGATTCTTGTCAGGGGCTGTTCAAAGTGGGAGGGCGTGGGCGAGGATCGCGCCCGCACCATGCCTGCACCACCTCAGGAGGATGTCTATGACTCGCCGCACACCCCGCGGCATGATCGCCGCGGCCACCGCCACCGTGGCGCTCTTCTCGCTCGCCGGTCCGGCCACGGCACAGTCCTCGGCCGCGACGGCCGGCGCCGCCCTGCCCCAGGGCCGGGTGTTCATGGTCAACCCCGTGCAGGCCACGGGAGACCAGGGACTCACCGACGGCAAGGACGCCGACTCCGCCGTCCCCGCCTCCGCGTACGCCCTGGCCGCCCTGCGCAACCTGGACGGCAGCGGCGGGCTCAACGGCCGCTGGGCCTCCGTCCGCTCGGACACCGGAGCGTCGGCCAAGGTCGGCGAGGCGGCCGGGTACACCCGCCACGACGACCAGTTCGAGCAGGTCATGGCCTACTTCTGGGTCAACGAGGCACAGGAGTACCTCCAGTCCCTGGGGTTCGGCACCGAGCTGCGGGGCGCCAACGACCGGGTGCAGCCCGTGCGCATCAACCAGTGGGGCGCGGACAATTCCTTCTTCACCGACAAGAAGGACGAGATCCGCTTCGGCAAGGGCGGGGTCGACGACGCCGAGGACGCGGAGGTGATCGTCCACGAGTACGGCCACGCCGTGCACGAGGCCCAGGTCCCCGGGTTCGGCGCATCGCCCGAGGCCGGCGCGATCGGCGAGGCCTTCGGCGACTACCTCGCCGTCGCGGTCGGGGAGTACGCCGACGGCCGGTACGGATGGCCCCGCAAGACCGACGTGGGCTGCGTGGCGGACTGGGACTCCACCGGCTACAGCTCCGCACCGCACTGCCTGCGCCGGATCGACGGCACCAAGGTCTACGCCGACCGCGTCGGCGAGGTGCACGCGGACGGGGAGATCTGGTCCCGCGCCCTCTTCGACGTCCGCGGTGCGCTCGGGGCCCGTACGGCCGACCGGATCATCGTGAACGCGCAGTTCGGCTTCGCCCCCGACACGAGCTTCGCGGATGCCGCCCGGACGACGATCGCGACGGCCGAGCGGATGTACGGTGCGACCGCCGCGCAGAAGGTTCGCGCGGCCTTCGCGGCGCGCCAGATCCCGGGCATCTGAGGCCCGCCGTCCGGGGGACCCGCGCCAGGGGCGGTACGGCCGCCGCGCGGGTTCCCCGGACGTACGCTGCCCGTCAGCCGCCGGCGAGGAGGGTGCGGCCGGCCGTGAAGAGCCGTGCGCAGCGTTGCGCCATGGCGTCGGGCGACTGGTCGGGATGGTTGACCCACCAGCGGACCAGGGCGGTACACAGGCCGCGCCAGGCGTGGGCGAGGGCGTCGGCGTCGAGCGGGTCGCCGGATCCGGCCGCGGCCAGGAGCTCGGCGGTGCCGGACGCCGCGAGCTCGTCGATGGCCCCGCGGTAGTACGCGGCCCGCCGGGCGGCGTCGCTGTCCGGCGGCAGCGTGGCGTCGTACAGGACGAACCAGGCCTCGCGCTGCCCGTCAAGGGCGGTGAACAGCGCGTGCAGCACGCGCAGGGAGGTGGGCGGCGCGCCGGAGGCGTGCTCGGCCATGGCGGCGCGGATGCCGCCGAGCAGCCGGTCGCCCACGGGGTCCAGGCAGGCGAGGTAGAGGTCCTGCTTGCTGCCGAAGTAGTGGTGGAGCAGCGGCTTCGTCACGCCCACGCGGGCGGCGACGGCGGCCACGGTGGTGGCCTCGTAGCCGTGGCGGCCGAACTCCTCGGTGGCCGCGGCCAGGACCTGTCGTTCGCGCGCGGCCCTGGGCACGCCCTTGGTACCGGCCTTGGAGGGGGGCATTGTCATGAACCCAACATAACCCTAGGGTAATTTTCCGTTGGGTAAATTGCCTGGACCCGCTGGGAGCACACGCATGTCTGCCACCCCGTCCGACCCCCGCTCCTCCCGCACCTCCCGCACCCCTCACGCCTCCCGTGCCTCACGTACCCGCTCCTGGTGGGGCTGGGGCTACGCCGACGCCCACCCCGACGACGCCGAATGCGCCGCCCTGGGCGCCCTGTTGCCGGGCACCCTGGCCCGCCCGCTGCCGATTCCCCGGGTCGCGGACCTGGCCGTGCCCCGCCCCGGGACCGCACCCCCGCCCGCACTGGCGCACCTGGTCACCGCCGATCCCGAAGCGCGCGCCGCCCACGCCATGGGCAAGGCCTACCGCGACGTCATCCGGGCCCTGCGCGGCCGTCCCGGCCGGATCCCCGACCTGGTCGCCCGCCCGACCTGCGACCAGGACGTGTCCGACCTGCTGGACTGGGCCGGCGGGCACGGCGTGGCCGTCATCCCCTTCGGCGGCGGCTCCTCCGTGGTCGGCGGCGTGGAGTACCGGGGCGACGCCCACCGCGCCGTGCTGTCGCTCGACCTGACCTCGATGGACCGGGTCCTGGAGATCGACACCGCCGGCCGCTCGGCCCGCATCCAGGCCGGCGCGCTCGGCCCCGTCCTGGAGGAGCAGTTGCGCCCCCACGGCCTCACCCTGCGCCACTTCCCGCAGAGCTTCGAGTTCTCCACGCTCGGCGGCTGGCTGGCCACCCGGGCCGGCGGCCACTACGCCACCGTCCGCACCCGCATCGACGACTTCGTGCAGTCGCTGAACGTGGTCACGCCGGCCGGCGTCAGCACGTCCTGGCGCCTGCCCGCATCCGGCGCCGGACCCTCACCCGACCGCCTCTTCCTCGGCTCCGAGGGAGCGCTCGGGGTCATCACCGAGGCGTGGATGCGCCTGCAGGAACGTCCCCGCTTCAAGGCGTCGACCTCCGTCGCCTTCGCCGACTTCCACCAGGCCCTGGAGGCGGTGCGGGCCATCGCCCAATCCGACCTCGCCCCGGCCAACTGCCGCCTGCTCGATCCCGGCGAGGCACTGCTGTCCGGCGCCTCGCACGACGGCTCCGCCGTCCTGGTCCTGGGCTTCGAATCCGCCACCGCCCCCGTCGAGGACCGGCTCGCGGGCGCCCTGGACCTGGCCCGCGCCCGCGGCGGGAGCGGCGGGACGCCGGCGGCGGACCGCGACGCCCCGGCCGCCGGGGCCGCCGTGGCCGACGAGGCCGTGAGCGCCTGGCGCTCGGCGTTCCTGCGCATGCCCTACCTGCGCGACGGCCTCGCCCGCATGGGCGCCGTCGTCGAGACCTTCGAGACGGCCGCCACCTGGGACAGGATCCCCGGGCTGATCGACGCCGTACGCACCGAGGTCGGCGCCGCAGCCCTGAAGGCCACCGGACACCCGGCCACGGTCAACTGCCGCCTGACCCACGTCTACCCCGACGGCGCCGCCCCCTACTTCACCGTGGCGGTGGCCGGCAGGCCCGGCGACGAGGTGGAGGTCTGGGACGACATCAAGGCCGCCGCGAGCGACGTCCTGCACCGCCACCGGGCAACCGTCACCCACCACCACGCCGTCGGCCGCGACCACCGTCCCGGCTACGACCGCCAGCGCCCGGAGCCCTTCGCGCTGGCCCTGCGCGCCGCCAAGAACGCCCTGGACCCCCATCACGTCCTCAACCCGGGCGTCCTGATCGACTGACGCCGCCGTGCCGTTGCGGAATGCCGTGCGGGGCCCCGGAGTTGCAGGTCGGGGGCGTGCCTTTCGGGGTTCTTGATCGTTTGATGCGGTGTGGGGATCAGTACTGCCCGGCTGCGGGCGTCCGGGCGCAGGGCGACAGGTGTCGTGCTGGCTGCGTTGTGCCTTTGCCTCGGGGGCTGCGCGACGCAGTCCGGGCCTCCGCTTCCCCGGACGGAGCAGGGCCGCAGCGATCTGATCAAGGCCGCTCAGCAGCTGTACGCGGACCGGTGCATGACGGCCCGCGCCGCATCGCTCGCCCCCCAGGAACAGCAGGCCGCGATGTTCGGCGCCGCTCCGGCAGAGCTGTCGGTCACCCTCGCCACCGGCTACACCGTCCGCGCGCACACCGACGGCTGCCTGGCCGAGGCCCACCGCTTCCTCTACGGCGACCAGGCCCGCTGGTTCCGCGCCGAGGTCACCGTGAACAACCTGCGCCCCGAGGCCCAGGCCCGGCTCGGCGAGGACCCCGCCTACCGGGCCGCCCTCGCCCGCCGGGCAGCCTGCGAGGACCACGACACCCCCTGCATCCGGGCCAGTGGCCTGGAGGAGTTGCGCACCCGTCTGGAGCCCGCCCGGCTCGCCGAGGTCCGGGCCGCGCACCGCGCCGAGATCACCGCCTACGACCAGCTGCGCGACCGCGCACTGCACCGCGCGGCCGCCCTGCTGGCCGGCCGCCCCACCCCCCACCCGAAAGGCCACGACCCCTCATGACGAAATTCAGGCTGCTCACCGCCACCGCTGCGGCGGCGTTCCTCGTCCTCACCGGCGGCCTCGCCGCGGCCGGCCCCGCCGGTGCGGCGGACTGCCCGAGCGGCGAGTTCTGTGCCTGGGAGCACGCGGACTTCAAGGGCCAGCGCGCGAACTGGTCCGGAGACGACGGCTGGTGGGAGAGCTGGATCGCCGACGAGGACTCCTCCTGGGCCAACCACGGCATCTCCGGCCCCGGCATCAAGGACCACGTGAAGGTCTACTCGAGCGCCCACCAGGGCGGCCACATGACCATCTGCCTCACCCCCGGCCAGGAGGTCAACGCCAACAGCGCGGCCAACGACGACGGTGACTCCCACACCTGGGCCATGAGCTGCTGACTTGACATGACCCCACCTCCAACCTCACCCTTTCACTACTCAAATAGTGAAAGGGTGAGGTTGTCGTGCTGGAATACCGCATCGACCGGCACAGCGGCGTCGCCACGTACCTGCAGATCGTGCAGCAGACCAAACAGGCCCTGCGCCTGGGGCTGCTGCAACCCGGCGACAAACTGCCCGCCGCCCGCGAAGTCGTGGAAGCCACGGCCATCAACCCCAACACCGTCCTGAAGGCCTACCGCGAGCTGGAACGCGAAGGCCTCGTCGAGGCGAAGCGGGGTCTGGGCACCTTCATCCGGAAGGCCCTGGGCAACGCCCCGGCCGAGTCCCCGCTGCGCGGGGAACTCGCCGACTGGGCGCGCCGGGCGAGGGAGGCCGGGATGGACCGGGACGACGTGGCCGCACTCTTCACTTCCGTACTGGAACAGCAGTTCAAGGGGGACGGCGAGGCATGACGGACACGGATACGGTGATCGAGGCGGCGGGCATGGGCCTGCGCTATGGACGCCGGGGGGTCTGGGCGCTGCGCGACTGCACGTTGAGCCTGCCGCAGGGCCGGGTCTGCGCCCTGGTCGGCCCCAACGGCGCGGGGAAATCAACCCTGCTGCTCCTCGCGGCCGGGCTCATACGCCCCACGGTGGGCACCCTGCGGACGGCACCGCGCGAGACGCTGGCGTACGTGGCCCAGGACAAGCCCCTCTACCCGCGGCTCACCATCGGCGAGACCCTCCGGATGGGCCGCGACCTCAACCCCGGCCGCTGGGACGC
Organism: Streptomyces sp. NPDC046876; assembly: GCF_040645035.1. NCBI lineage: Bacteria > Bacillati > Actinomycetota > Actinomycetes > Kitasatosporales > Streptomycetaceae > Streptomyces > Streptomyces sp. NPDC046876. The sequence continues at coordinate 91,269 of NZ_JBEYXK010000018.1, forward strand.
CCGGACCGCGGGGCGGATCGTGGAGGCCGGGGCACTCGACCCGGACGCGAAGGTCCGCTCGCTCTCCGGCGGCCAGCGCACCCGTGTCGCCCTCGCCCTGGCCCTCGGCAAGCGCCCGAGCCTGCTCCTCCTGGACGAGCCGATGGCGGACCTCGACCCGCTCGCCAGGCACCAGCTCATGGGCGTCCTGATGGCCGACGCCGCCGAGAACGGCACGTCGGTGGTCATGTCCTCGCACATCCTCGGCGAGCTGCGCGAGGCCTGCGACCACCTCCTCCTCGTCGACCGCGGCCGCATCCGGCTCGCCGGCCCCCTGGACGAGGTCCACGACGCCCACCGGCTGCTCACCGGCCCCGTCACGGCCGCCGCCGACCTCGCCCGGCACACCGTCGTCGAATCACGGACGACGGGCCGGACGGTGACGGCACTCGTCCGCCCGCAGGGCGCCGTCGACACCCTGACCTGGCAGACGGAGCACACCTCCCTCGAGGAGCTGGTCCTCGCCCACCTGCGTTCCCCCGACGCCCCACCCCTCACCGTCGAGGGCTCCCGGGCCACCGCGGGGGTGCAGGCATGAGCACGAACCTGTTGACGCTCAAGGGCTCCTCCCGGGCCGTGGTCCGCCTGAACCGGCGCACGCTGTGGGCCCTGGCCGCCCTGGCCGCCGCCGCCCTCGCCGCCGTGGTCGCCCTGCGCTCCTGGGCGGGCCCGGCCTCCGGCCGGCACAACGAAGGCTGGCGGCTGCTGCAGCTCGGCATGCAGTACGCCGGCACCGGCCTGCTGTTCCTGCCGATGCTGGTGGGCGCCTTCGTGGCCGGCCCGCTGACGGCCCGCGAACTGGAGAGCGGCACCTGGCGCCTGACCCTCACCCAGTCCGCCGGCCCGAGGGCATGGCTCGGCGCCAAGGTCCTCGTGGCGGCGACGGCCGCCGCACTCGCCTCGGCCGTGCTCGTCGGGATCTACCGCTTCGGCTGGTCCCGCGTGCCCAACACCTACCAGCTCCACTGGGCCGACCGCGGAACGTACGAAGCCACCGGCCCCGTACTCGTCGCGTACTGCCTGCTCGGGGTGGCCCTCGGTGTCCTCGTCGGGCAGCTGGTGCGGCGCACCCTCGCCGCGATGGCCGTCACGGGCCTGCTGACCGGCGTGGTCGTGCTGGGCTTCGGCTTCCTGCGGTGGTCCCTCCTCCCCACGCAGACCGACATCCTCCCGTTCCCCGGCAGCCCCTTCGGGGCGCCCGGGTCCGCGCTGGTCACGGACAGGGGACTGATCACGGGCTCGGGTGAGCGCCTTCCCGACGACGCCTGCTTCGCGCGGACCAAGAACATGGGCGTCTGCCCCGCGGACATGGACGTCACGGCCCGGTACGTGGAGTTCCACCCCGCCTCGCACCACTGGCCGACCCAGCTCATCGAAACGTCCGTGGCCCTGGCCCTGGCAGCCGTCGCCCTGTGGGCCGCCTTCAGACTCGCGCGCGCCGGGCGGCGAGCCTGAGCAAGGGGCCCTGAGCGACCCGGATGTGGACGGCCCGGTCGACCGGGAGCGGTGGGGGTGGGCGCGTGCCGCGGCCGTGGCGCGGGAGGGCCGCCTGCCGGTGCAGCGGGCCGCCGGCGCCCGTACCGGTGGCCCTGCTGACCAGGGAACCGGACCGGCGGGCCACCGCCGGGCAGGCCTCGGCCGCACTGGAGGCGGTGGCCCGCGGGGAGGAGCCCTCCCTGCCCCCGCCCCTGGCTCCGACGCTTGTGGTGGTGGGTGTCGAGGCGAGAACGCTGATCGCAACCACAGCCGGCGAATTCACCTGAGTGGAGCAGTCGGCCGCTCGCCGGGCGGGTGGATGTCCGCCGAATGGGCGACGATGATCTCATCGTCCGGCGTGCGGAGACCTCCACGCCGACCTCATCCACAGGCGGTCGATCCGGGCGTGCGGAGTACGGCACCCCGGCATTTTCGCCTGCATTGAAACCTGTACTCGTACCCGTACCTGTACCCGTATTCGGGGTGTGCCATGAAGCCAAAGTCTTTCGCAACGGCGGCTGCGCTCGTGTGCGGCCTTGTCATGATGGGCCCGATGTCGGCTGCCTCCCCCCATCTGCGCGCCGCTCCGGCCCCTGCTTCCGAGGAGAAATCTCCCACCTGCCCCTCGTCCAACGCACCGCCCGGAACGGGCTCGCAGATATCCGCCGCCGACGCTGCCGAGATCGTCCGCATCCACAACGACGCGCGCAAAGCGGCCGTCCAGAAGTACAGCCCCGGCTCCTCGGTGGTCTCTGTCACGTGGAATCCCAAGCTCGCCTGTGATGCGCAGGCCTGGGCCGACGACCCTGCATCCAGCCAGGGCGGGGGACTGCACCACAGCAGCCGGGCCACCAACGGCAACGAGGGTGAGAACCTTTTCAACGCCTTCCCCGGACCGGCACGGCCGCTGATGGCGCTGGACCCCTCGGTGAGCTTCAGCTGGATAGCGGAGAAGCCCAAATTCGACGCCGACAACAACGCCCCGATCAACAGCAGTGCATCCGCGGGCACCAATTACCGTGCGTGGGGCCATTACTCCCAGATGATATGGATGTCTCCCGCATCGGCGACCACCGCGGTCGGCTGTGGCGTGAAAAACGGCGTCCCCGTGGCGGGCAGTACGGGATGGATCCTGGTGTGCCGGTACGCCGCCGCAGGCAACGTCAACGGACAGCGGGCCATCGCCCCGGGTGGGGCACCGGCACCGGCACCGGCCACGGCCTGTGACCCGGGCGCGGTCAACCGGGCGCCGACCGCCGGAACGGAGGCCCAGGCCAGGGCTGCCGTGATCTGCCTGATCAACGCGCAGCGCACGCAGCGCGGGCTGCCCGCCCTCACCGTCAACCAGCCCCTGACGAACGCGGCCCAGGGGCATGCCGCCGCAGCCGTGCAGCTGAAGTGGTGGGGACCGGGCAAGGACTCCCACCGCAACCCCCAGACCGGCTCGACACCGCAGAGCCGCATCCAGGCGGCCGGATACTGTCCCAGCCCCGTGTCGTGGGAGTTCAGCGAGATCACCTACACCGGCTGGGGCGGATCGGGAACCCCGCAGGCAGCCGTCAACTGGTGGATGAACAGCCCCGGCCACCGCGCCATCATCCTCAAGCCGTCCCTGCGCGACATCGGCGCGGCGGCCCTGCCCGGCGCGGCGGACCCGGCCGGCGCCTCGTCGTCCAACACCGGCACGTACGTGGTGGACTTCGGACGCTGCCAGCGGTGAATCCCCTGCGGCGCTTGGTGTGAAGGCGCGGACCGGGCGGTCCATTCAGGCGGAACCTCACGGTTCCACCCAGTAGGACCGCCCGGTCCGCCCTCGCGTACGCGGCCGAGCACCTACGTCGCGTCCACCGGGATGTCCAGTCGGTCGGCGACGGCCGTGAGCGCCGTACCCAGCGGGAGCGCGATCCGGGTGAGGGCGTGCCGGTCGCCGCGGGTGGGGTCCCGGTTGACGATCAGCACCGGCTTTCCGGCCTCGGCTGCCTGGCGGACGAAGCGCAGTCCGGACATCACCGTCAGCGAGGAGCCCAGGACGATCAGGGAGGCCGCTTGACTCACCAGTTCGCGGCACTGCTCGACCCGCCGCGGCGGAACGGTTTCGCCGAAGAACACGACGTCCGGTTTGAGGATGCCGCCGCAGGCCGTGCACGGCACGACGCGGAAGTCCCCGACCTGCTCGTCGGTGAGGTCGGCGTCGCCGTCCGGGTTCATGGCGGCGGCCACCGGCTCGAACCCCGCGTTCGCCTCCTCCAGCCGCCGGGCCAGTTCGTGGCGCGAGCTGGAGGCGCCGCAGGAAAGGCAGACGACCCGGGCCAGGCTGCCGTGCAGTTCCACCACGCCCTCGCTGCCCGCGGCCTGGTGCAGGCCGTCGACGTTCTGGGTGATCACACCCCTGAGCAGCCCGTGCCGTCCGAACGCGGCCACGGCCCGGTGACCGGCGTTGGGCCGGGCTCGGCCGAACGTACGCCAGCCGAGGTGACTGCGCGCCCAGTACCTGCGCCGGGCCTGAGCGCCGCCGGTGAAGTCCTGGTAGGTCATCGGAGTGTGCCGGCTCAGGCTCCCGCCCTCACTGCGGTAGTCGGGGATGCCCGACTCCGTGGAGATCCCCGCGCCGCTGAGCACCAGCACACCGCCGGTGCTCAGCGCATCGGCGACCGGCCCCGGATCCGTGGTGCCCGGGGGCAGGTCCTCGGTGGGAGTCCAGCTCAGAGTGGGGCGCATGCGCATGCCGCCAGCGTACGGAACGAACGGGACACCGGCACGGGACTGCCATCCCCGGGCGGGTCCGGGGCCGTGGACGGCTTCCCCGCGCGTTAACCGGTTGCCGGTGGCCGACGGCGGTGGATGCAATGTCCGGCATGATCACGCCTCCCTCGCCGACCCGGCCCGAGCGGACCGCCGGAACGTCCCTCGGAACGTCCCTCGGACCGTCCCTCGGACCGTCCCTCGGCCGCTCCGTCCGGATCGGCGCTCTCGTTCCGCTGACGCGGCCCGGCTGGGCCGAGGCGGGCCGGCACCTGCTCGCCGGACTGGAGCTGGCCGTTCGCGACGCCAACGAGGCCGGCGGGATCGCCGGAAGGCCGCTCGAGCTGCTGGTCCGGGACACCGCGGCCGATCCCCGCAAGGCCGAGGCGGCCGTCGACGAACTGGCCGGCCTGGGCGTGGCCGCCTTGGCGGGGGAGTACCACAGCGTCGTCGCCCGCGCCGCTGCCGCCAGGGCCGACGCCCTCGGCCTGCCGTTCCTCTGCTCGTCCGCGGTCCTCGACGCGCTCACCGAACAGCCGACGGACCGGGTCGCGCGCCTCGCCCCGGCCCAGTCCCACGGCTGGCGGGTCTACGCGGACTTCCTGCTCGCCGCGGGCCACCGCCACATCGCCGTGGCGGCCGAGCCGAGCGTCTACTGGGCATCCGGGACCCGCATCCTGCAAGGCCACCTCGCTCCGCGCGGCGGCACCGTCACCGAGCTCGACCTGCGCGCGCCGGCCCCCGCGGACCTGTGCGAGGAACTCGCCGGCCGGCATGCGACGGCCCTGCTCATCCTGACCGGCCACCCGGAGCCGGCGGTCTCGATCGTCCGGTCCGTCCGCCGCGACCGGCGCCTCGCCGGGATCATGATGGGTGCTCCGGCCGGGCAGCCGGAGTTCGCCGAATGGGCGGCGCTGCTGGGCCGCGAAGGTGCTGCGATCCCGTTCCTGCGCTACCTCCCCGAGCGCATCGGCCCCCTCGGTGCGCGCGTCGGGGCGGCCCTGCGCGCGCGGCTGGCCGAAGCGCCCTCCTTCGTCGCCTTCGAGGGCTACGACACGATCGCCGTCCTCGCCGAGGTGCTGCGCTCCGAGGGCGGCGCGGACCGGCCGCGCACGGCCGGAGCCTGGGCGCACGTGGCGGTCGAAGGCACCCGCGGGCGGATCCGGTTCTCCCGTACGCCGGGCATCAGCGTGTGGCAGTGGGCTTGGGCGCCGGTCCAGGTCGTCGACCGGGACCCGGCGGATCCCGACCGCTTCCGGATCCTGCACACCGGGTGAGTCGGGGCTGACGGGATCCCGGCCGCGCCACGTCGCTCGCTCTCACTTCACCGGGCGGGGCGGGAACCCGTCCGCCGGCTGCCCCCGCCGGCCGAGGCCGACAGGAACTCCCGGAACACCTGCGCGGAACGCGGGTTCTGCCCGCACTGCCACACGCCGTGCGGGCAGTAGTCGGTGATGCTGTGGTAGAGCGGCTCGTGCTCGGCGATCCACGCCAGCATGTCCCGCATGTACTCGGCATTGTCGCCGTTCCGGAAGAGCCCCCACTCCGGGTACGAGATCTGCTTGCCGTGCGCCTTCGCGAAGTCGACCTGCTGCTGCAGCCCGTAGGGCTGGGTGACCTGCTCGTCGAAGCTGTTCCCGGGCGGCTGGTCGTAGGAGTCCATGCCGACGATGTCGACCACGTCGTCCCCGGGGTAGCACGTGGTCCAGGCGATCGCGTCGACACCGCGGTTGGGGGCGAAGTCGAACCGGAACCGCTCGCCCTCCACGGAGCGCATGGCCTCCACGATGCGCCGCCAGTACTGCTTCCAGCTCTCGGGGTCGGGCCGGCAGCGGTGCGTGTAGTCGAAGCCGTTCATCTCCCAGCCGAGCACGATCACGGTGTCCGGGATGCCGAGGCCGACCAGGCGCTCGGCCAGCCGGCGGAAGTGGTCGTCGTACTCGCCGTGCGCACCGGCCCGGAGCAGCTCGGCGACCCGGTCGTCGGGGACGCCGGCCTCGTTGCCCTCCAGCATGGGCACGTTCAGGACGAACAGCCGGTCCGACCTCTCCTTGCGCCACCCTGCCCAGCTGAGCAGCGAGTCGGGCGCCCCTTCGATGTTCTCCCAGGTGTCGCCGGGGAGGTACGTGTGCCCGGCGCGCAGCTCGGTGCCGCCGAGCCAGCGCGAGAGCTCCCGCATCCTGTCGACCCCGGGCGAGCCGTAGTGGAGGTAGGCACCCACTGCGATCCCGGACCCGGAACTGCCTCCGGAGGCCGGCCCCTGCGGCGCCGGGGCGGGGGTGCATCCGGCGGCGAGCAAGCCGGCAACGGCCGTACCGACGCAGACTCGGGCCGTCCAGCGGCCTCTACGGGACATGGCGTCTCCCCGGCGTCGCGAACGATGTGCTTGGCAGCGACGTTAGGCGTCCCGTCCGGCCCGCGGCCTGTCCGACGTCCCGACGCTGGGCCGTTCGCGGTACCCGGCCCGCCTCCGCCTGGGCCGACCAGGTGGTCAGGCAACGACTCCTGACCGGAGTGCTGGGCGGGGTGGGTCTCGTCGGAGCGGAGGGCGGTGCGGACGCCGGCGATGACCACGGCGATCAGGCAGAGGGCGGTGATCGTCTCGGCCCACAGGAAGGCGAACCAGTCCGTCACACAGCCGATCGGGGGCGTGCCGGGGGCGGTGTTGCGGAACGCCGCGAGGGCGAACAGGGTGGCGGCCATCCAGGCCATTGCGGGCCAGACCAAGCCCTTGCCGCGGGTCGTCAGGTACCAGGCCCCGAGGAGCACGGACGCCGCCAGTGCCCACATCACGATCATCATGAACACCGCGAAGACGAGCAGGCTGCCCGATCGTGCCAGCGTCAGCGCCAGGACGGCTTCCCGCCCGGAGGGCGTGGACGTCGCGGAGACCGAGAAGAGGGTGTCGTTGTTGGAGAACAACAGCCGCACCGGTACCTGCCGGCCGGCCAGCAGCGCCCGGAACCCGATGCCGGTCTCCTAGGTGTCGAACGGGTAGTCGCTGATCGACCCTCCGGTGAGGGCGACCTGGACGTCCCTGGTCGCGAGCCGCTCGTGCGCCTTGAACGCCAGGTCGCCGAGGGTCGCGGCGGAGGTCTGGAGGCCGAGGTCGGCCACCGGGGCGGTCTCCCCGTCCTCGCCGAGGGCGCCGTGCGGGGTGACCCGGACCCGGAGCACCAGCTCTCTGGCGGCGGCGTCGACGCTTTGGACGGTGGCCTCCACGTCCACCCGGTCGGCGGCCGAGGATCCGACCGTGTGGACCGTGTCGCTCGCCTGCCGCTCGCTGAACTGCAGCCAGGACCCCACACCCACCGCCGCCACGATCAGGACCGCGACGGTCAGCAGCACCGGGAGGATCGACGCCCCGGAAGGGCTTCGGGGAAGTGGGTCCGGGGGTGGGGTCATGGTGACTCCGACGGGTGGGAAGGGCAGCGGTGGCCGCGGTGCGATCCTCGTCGTCCCGGCCGCCGATCCACCGCATCCGGGCGCGCGTGTCGGCGCCGACCCGTCGTCCCGGTCGCCGTCCTGGCAGGATGGCGCCATGGAACGTGTGCTTGGCATCGGCGGGTACTTCCTGCGGGCCTCCGACCCGGCGGCCATGAGCGCCTGGTACCGCGACTGCCTGGGCCTGGACGCCGACGAGCACGGCCTGTGGCAGCAGGAACCCGGGCCGACGGTGTTCGCGACGTTCGAGTCCGAGACCGACTACTTCGGCTCCCGCGCCCAGCAGGCCATGCTCAACTTCCGGGTCCGTGATCTGGACGCCATGCTCGCGCAACTGCGCGCCAGGGGAGCGGACGTCGCCGAGGAGACGCAGGAGATGGACGGCGTCGGGCGCTTCGGCTGGGTCACCGATCCCGAGGGCAATCGGGTCGAACTGTGGCAGCCCGCCTGACCGCGCCCTCCCGCAGGCGTGACGGACGGGCCGCCGCCGTGCGGTCCGCAGAGCCGACATGGCCGCATGGCCCGCAGGCGTGCGGCCGGGGCCGCCGCGCCGGCACCGCGATGGCCTGGTTCCGTCCCTGGAGGTGACAGACAGCAGGCGCGGGTGTGTTTCTGCTGGCCAGCGGCTGATAGGTCACTGTCTTGAAGGGGGGAGAGCGGCCGGGATCGCTGCCCCGGGCATGACCGGTCGGCGGGTGACGCCGGGGCCGGGGCCCGGGGCGTCGGCCCCGGCGGCTCTCTCGCCCTGCAGCGGGAATACCCCGGGCGCAGCCCCCGTTCCCGGGTATAGTTGAATTCTAAACAACCTCGGAAGGGGAGCCATGCAGTTCGGGATCTTCACCGTCGGTGACGTCACACCCGATCCGACGACCGGACGCGCGACCAGCGAGAACGAGCGCATCAAGGCGATGCTCGCCATCGCGCAGAAGGCCGAGGAGGTCGGCCTCGACGTCTTCGCGACCGGCGAGCACCACAACCCGCCCTTCGTCCCCTCCTCGCCGACGACGATGCTCGGCTACATCGCCGCGCGCACCGAGAACCTGATCCTGTCCACGTCGACGACGCTGATCACCACGAACGACCCGGTGAAGATCGCCGAGGACTTCGCGATGCTCCAGCACGTCGCGGACGGCCGCGTGGACCTGATGATGGGCCGCGGAAACACCGGCCCGGTCTACCCCTGGTTCGGCAAGGACATCCGCGACGGCATCGACCTCGCCATCGAGAACTACGCCCTGCTGCGCCGCCTGTGGGACGAGGACGTCGTCACCTGGAAGGGCAAGTTCCGCACCCCGCTGCAGTCCTTCACCTCGACCCCGCGCCCGCTGGACGGCGTCGCGCCCTTCGTGTGGCACGGCTCCATCCGCTCGCCGGAGATCGCCGAGCAGGCCGCGTACTACGGCGACGGCTTCTTCCACAACAACATCTTCTGGCCGGCCTCCCACACCAAGCAGATGGTGAACCTGTACCGGCAACGCTACGCCCACTACGGCCACGGCACCCCCGAGCAGGCCATCGTCGGGCTCGGCGGCCAGGTGTTCATGCGCAAGAACTCGCAGGACGCGGTGCGCGAGTTCCGTCCGTACTTCGACAACGCGCCGGTGTACGGCCACGGCCCGTCCCTGGAGGAGTTCACCTCCCAGACGCCGCTGACCGTCGGCTCGCCGCAGCAGGTCATCGAGCGCACCCTGTCCTTCCGGGACTACGCCGGCGACTACCAGCGCCAGCTGTTCCTCATGGACCACGCGGGCCTGCCGCTGAAGACCGTCCTGGAGCAGCTCGACCTGCTCGGCGAAGAGGTCGTACCCGTCCTGCGCAAGGAGTTCGCGAACCTGCGCCCGGCCGGCGTGCCGGACGCGCCGACGCATTCCGCCCGCGTGGCGGCGAACCGGGAGACCCTGAACCGGGAGACCCTGAAGGAGAAGACGCAGGCATGAAGCTCATCGTCGTATCGGCGGGCCTGAGCTCCCCCTCCTCGACCCGCCTGCTCGCCGACCGGCTCGCGGCCGCGACGCTGGGCCACGTGGACGCCGAGCCCGAGGTGATCGAGCCCGAGGTGATCGAGCTCAGGGACCTGGCGACGGAGATCGCCCAGCACTTCGTGACCGGATTCCCGCCCGCCCGACTGGCCGCCGCGCTCGACGCGGTGGCGGCCGCGGACGGCCTGATCGCCGTGACGCCGGTGTTCGCGGGGTCGTACAGCGGCCTGTTCAAGTCGTTCTTCGACGTCATCGACAAGGACTCGCTCACCGGCAAACCGGTGCTCCTCGGCGCGACCGGCGGCACGGCCCGGCACTCCCTGGTCACCGAACACGCTCTGCGGCCGCTGTTCACCTACCTGCGCGCCCTCGTCCTGCCGACCGCCGTGTACGCGGCCTCGGAGGACTGGGGCGAGGAGGGGCTGGCGCAGCGGATCGAGCGTGCCGGGGCGGAGTTGGCGCGCTTCATGGCGCCCGCCACCACGCGCGGCGCCGCCCCGTCCGTCGACACCGCCGCCGCGATCGCCCCCCGATCGCTGACGGGGGCGATCACATCGGTGGATCCGGCGGACGGCTTCGAGGTGGTGCCGTTCGAACAACGGCTTGCGGCACTTCGGGTCCCGTAGCCGAGGTTGCCGAAGCGGGGGTCGGGCCATTGCAGCCGGGGCTGGCGTTCGCCCCGCGCGGCCTGGCTGGGCGGGGTGTTGCCTCTGCCCAGGCTGTCGAAGCCGAGGGTCGGCGAATCCAGCCTCGCCGGTGATTGAGGCACGGGGTCCGGGGCGGAGCCCCAGGGGCCCCGGCTGCGCCGGGCGCCCGCCGCCCCGGCCTGCGACCCGTTTCCCCCGCCCGCGCGGTTGGCCGCTGCGCGGAGCCGTTCCCCTCCCCGCCCCTTCCCGAAACCGGGTCCGCGGCCCCGGCCCCGCTCGCCTCAATCGCCGGCGCGGCTCAAAGATCGGGGCTCCGCCCCGGACCCCGCGCCTCAAACGCCGGCGAGGCTGGATTTTCGCCGGGCGGCGCTGGATAGTGCCGGCGGCGCTGGATGGTGCCGGCGGCGCTGGATGGTGCCGGTGGTGCTGGATGGTGCCGGCGGCGCTGGATAGGGCCGCCGGGCTGGAATTGCCGCGCGGCGGCAATTCCAGCCCGCGCGGCGTTTGAGCGCACCGGGCGCGGAGCGCACGGAATCGGGTCCGGG
>NZ_JBEYXK010000019.1:0-102110 GCF_040645035.1 Streptomyces sp. NPDC046876
GCCCGGACCCGTCAAAGATCGGGGGCTCCGCCCCCGGACCCCGCGCCTCAAACGCCGGCGAGGCTGGATGAATCCAGCCCGCGCGGCGTTTGAGCGCACCGGGCGCGAAGCGCCCGGAACCGGGTCCGGGGGCGGAGCCCCCGGTTTCGGGAAGGGGCGGGGAGGGGACAGGCTCCGCGCAGCGGGAGCCGGCAGCGGCAGCGGCAGCCGGCCGGGTCAGCGGCGGCGGTGGAGGAGGCGGCCGCCGATGACGGTGGCCACGCAGGCGGTCGCGCCCAGCGCCGGCAACTCGGCCACCCCAGGGGCGGCGAAGACCGCGAACCGGGCGGGAGCCCCCGCCTCCAGAACCCCGAGGAAGGCTTCCTCGGCACTCGCCCGACCGGCGAACGGGTCCAAAGAGGCCGGCACCGCCGCGGAGGCGACCGGCGGCAGCAGGACCAGCCCTGACCTGGCCACCGCCGTCCGGACGGCCGGCACGGTGAGCCGCCCCGTCACGGCCACCACCCCCCGGGCCAGCAGCTTCTGCGTGCCCCGCCGCGCACTGCCGCCCCACCGGGCCTCGGTCAGCTCCGCCTCGGCAACGGCGGCAGCCTCGTACGCCTCGTCGGGGTAGTACGTCTCCTCCAGCAGCTCCCGCGCCCCGTGCACCACCAGCCCCGGCGTCAGCACCCCGGGCCAGCGCCGCACCCGCGCATGCGGCCGGGCCGCACCGAGCTCCTCGTACGGCCCGATGCCGGCGATCCGGTCGCCCTCGACGAGCACCGCCCCGCCGGGCACCGGCACCGCCCCGGCCCCGGCGACCAGCAGCTCCGCGGTGTGCAGCGTCAACACGGCAGCAGCAACAGCAACGACAACCGGCTCACTGCGCCGAGATCAGCTTCAGCTCGGGGTGCGCCGTGCCGCCCTCGATCGCCGTGGAGGAGATGTGCGAGACCACGCGGTCGTCGACCGGGTCGTTCGCCGGGTCCTCGTGGACGACGAGGTGCTCGTACGTCGTCGCGCGCTGCGCCGGCACGCGCCCCGCCTTGCGGATCAGGTCGATGATCTCCTGGCGGTTGGAGCGGTGCTTGGCGCCGGCCGAGGAGACCACGTTCTCCTCGAGCATGATCGAGCCGAGGTCGTCCGCGCCGTAGTGCAGGGAGAGCTGCCCGGCCTCCTTGCCGACGGTCAGCCAGGAGCCCTGGATGTGGGCGATGTTGTCGAGGAAGAGCCGCGCGATCGCGATCATGCGCAGGTACTCGAAGACCGTCGCCTGGGTCCGGCCCTTGAGGTGGTTGTTCTCGGGCTGGTACGTGTACGGGATGAACGCGCGGAAGCCGCCCGTGCGGTCCTGCACCTCGCGGATCATCGCGATGTGCTCGATGCGCTCGGCGTTGGTCTCCCCGGTGCCCATCAGCATGGTGGAGGTGGACTCCACGCCCAGGTTGTGGGCGAGCTCCATGATCTCCAGCCAGCGCTCGCCGGACTCCTTCAGCGGGGCGATCGCCTTGCGCGGCCGCTCCGGCAGCAGTTCGGCGCCGGCGCCCGCGAAGGAGTCCAGGCCGGCGGCGTGGATGCGGCGGATGGCCTCCTCGGCGCTGACGCCGGAGATGCGGGCCATGTGGTCGACCTCGGACGCGCCGAGGGAGTGGATGACCAGCTGCGGGAAGGCCTTCTTGATGGCGGAGAAGTGCTCCTCGTAGTACTCCACGCCGTAGTCGGGGTGGTGCCCGCCCTGGAACATGACCTGCGTGCCGCCGAGCTCGACGGTCTCGGCGCAGCGGCGCAGGATGTCGTCGAGGTCGCGGGTCCAGCCCTTCTTGGTGTCCTTCGGGGCCGCGTAGAAGGCGCAGAACTTGCACGCCGTGACGCACACGTTGGTGTAGTTGATGTTGCGCTCGATGATGTACGTGGCGATGTGCTCGGTGCCGGCGTAGCGGCGGCGGCGCACCGCGTCGGCGGCCTGGCCCAGCGCGTGCAGCGGGGCGTGCCGGTAGAGGTCGAGCGCCTCCTCCTTGGTGATCCGGCCCCCTGCGGCGGCGCGGTCGAGGACAGACTGGAGAGCGGCCTGGTCGGTCACCGGTGCGTCACCCTTCGGCGGTGTGTCAAGAGGTCCGGACCGAGCCAGCCTACGCCAGGGCCCGTGCGGGGATTTCACGGGATGCGGGTGAGGTCGCCCTCCGGGTTGCCTGCGGCGCCGTCGCCCGAGCGGTAGTGCAGCTTTCCGTTCGCCTTGAGGGTGAAGCGCTCGTCGTCGGAGCCCTTGGAGCAGATGCCCGGAGCGGGGTTGGGGTTGCCGGTGCTGTCCAGGATGACGGAGCGGTCGGTGGCGGAGCCGAGCTTCCAGTTGCCGCTGCAGTCGGTGTCGAAGCCCGGCAGGACCGACTTGTCCCGGCCGACGACCTCGCCGACCTTGCCGGCCTTGATGGTGATCTCGAACTCGGTGCTGACGCCCAACCGGGCCGTGGTGACCGTGCCCTTCCAATGCCCGACCAGCTCCTTGGGCACGTCGTGCCGGGTCCCCATGCTGCCGCCCCCGCCCCCGCTCTCGCTCGCGTCCGGAGTCGGTGTGGAGGGCTCGTCCGAGTCCGAGTCCGAGGGCCTCGGGGAGGCCTCGTGCGACTCGGAGGCGGACGGCGGAGTGGCCGCCGCTCCCCCCTCCTTCGCGCTGCCGCCGCCGGGCAGCAGGCCCAGCCCGTACAGCCCGCCGGACAGGGCGGCCAGTACGGCGGCCGCGGCGACGACCACCGTGCAGCTGAGGCGCCGCCCGGCCGCGGTGACGGTGACCTTGCTGCGTCCGGCTCCGGCGCCGTCGCCGTCGCCTGCGCGGCCGGGCGCGGTGCGCGGCTCGGGCACGGAGGCCGCGCCGCCGGTCTGCGTGGGCGTCTGCCCCGGCGCCGGCGTCGGCGCCCCGTACGGGCCCGCCGGCGGGGCGTACGAGGCCCCGGCCGGGTCCCCGTAGGAGGGGTCGGGCGCGCCGAAGGACCCGATGCCGGGCCCGCCTACGGGCACCCGGTCCCCGTACGAGGGCGTCGCGAACGGCACCCGCCCCGGCTCGTCCTCGGGCGCGGCGGCCTCCAGGTCGAGCAGGGCCACGGCCGCGCGGCTCGCCTCCTCCAGTACGGGCGCGGGCAGCCGGCCCGGGGCGAGCAGGGCCCCTTCGAGGGCCGCCGCGACCTGCTCCGGGGTGGGCCGGGCGGCGGCCGACTTGTCCAGGCAGGCCGCGACCAGGTCGCGCAGCCCGTCCTGAGCGGGGACCTCGTCCAGTTCGGGCGCCTCGTGGACGACCTTGTAGAGCAGGGTCGCCGAGTTGTCGCCGGTGAAGGGGGGCCGCCCGGTCGCCGCGAAGGCCAGCACCGCGCCGAGGGAGAACACGTCGGCGGCGGCGGTGACGCCCTTGCCGAGGATCTGCTCGGGCGACATGTAGCCGGGCGAGCCGATGGAGACCCCGGTGGAGGTGAGGGAGGCGGTGCCGTCGGTGGCCCGGGCGATCCCGAAGTCGATCAGGCGGGGCCCGTCGACGGTCAGCATCACGTTCGAGGGCTTCACGTCGCGGTGGACGAGCCCGAGGCCGTGCACGGCCACCAGGGCGCGGGCCAGGCCTTCGCCGACGGCCCGGACCGAGCCGTGCGGGAGCGGCCCGTGGGCGGCCACCGCGCTGGCCAGTGAGGGCCCTGCCACGTACCCGGTCGCCACCCACGGCACCGGTGCCTCGGGGTCGGCGTCCAGTACGGGCGCGGTCCACTCGCCGCCGACCCGCCGCGCGGCCTCGACCTCGCGGCGGAAGCGCTCGCGGAACTCCGTGTCGGACGCGAAATGCGGGTGCACGATCTTGACGGCCACCGTCCGTCCGCCCGCGCTGCGGCCGAGGTACACGCGCCCCATGCCGCCCGAGCCGAGCCGGCCCAGCAGCCGGTATGCGCCGATGGTCCGCGGTTCGTCGGCCTCGAGCGGCTGCATCGCGTCCCCCTCCCCCGTGGTGCTTCGCGTGTGCCTTCGCCTGGCGGGCGTGATCCGCAGCGGACCGCCCAGCAGCACCTTAGGGGTGATCAGGGACCGGCCGGGGCCGTTCCGCCCGGCTCGGGGGCCGCACGCGGGCCGGCGGAGGCCCCGGAGGTCGCCATTTCTTTTACGGCCGGGCATCCGGAATGCGAAAAGGTCCGGAATTCACGGGAAACAAACCGGACCGCCGACGGAGTCCGATAAACCGATCACCACACGACCGCGGGCCGATCGCCGGACGGCCGCCGGAAGACCGCCGGGCGACCGCCGGACGACCGCCGTACCGATCACCCAATCGATCACCGAAACCGGGCGCGGAAACGGTCAGGACACCGTCAGCAGCTCCACGCGGACATCCGCCGGATACCCCGTCGCGGAACCCGTACGGCGGGCGAATTCCCTTACGCCAGCGAGCTGTTCCGGCCCGAAGCGGAAGTCGAGCGTGGTGAAGTACCGCTCCAGCAGGGCCGCGTCGAAGGCCTCCCAGCGGGCCGCCTGCTCGGCCACCTTGGCGACCTCCTCCAGGGAGATGTCGCGGGACTCCAGGAAGGCCCCGTGCACCTCGCGGACCACGCTCGGCTCGCGGTCCAGGTACTCCTTGCGGGTGGCCCAGACGGCGAAGACGAACGGCAGCCCGGTCCACTCCTTCCACATCAGCCCCAGGTCGTGCACCTCCAGGCCGAGCCGGGGAGCATCGTGCAGCGAGGCGCGCAGCGCGGCGTCGCCGATCAGCACGGCCGCATCGGCCTCCTGCATCATCAGCCCCAGGTCGGGCGGGCAGGAGAAGTAGTCGGGCCGGACCCCGTACTGCTCGGACAGCAGCAGCTGGGCCAGCCGAACGGAGGTCCGGGAGGTCGAGCCGAGGGCGACGCGGGCGCCGTCGAGGCGGTCCAGCGGCACCTGGGAGACGATCACGCAGGACATCACCGGGCCGTCGCAACCGACCGCGAGATCGGGGAAGGCGACCAGCTGATCGGCATTGCGCAGGAACTCCACCAGGGTGACCGGCGCGATGTCGAGCTCGCCCCGCACGAGCTGCTCACTGAGCTTCTCGGGCGTGTCCTTGCTCAGCTCCAGGTCCAGCAGCGTGCCGGTTCTGGCCAGTCCCCAGTAGAGGGGAAGGCAGTTCAGGAACTGAATGTGGCCCACGCGGGGCCGGCTGCGATAGAGGTCCACATCGCGAGACTAGCCGGAGGCCCTCCGTCAGCCTTCCCGCGGGTCTCAAACGTCCGGGTGACGTGATCTTTCCCTCTGGTCTCCGCGACCCTCTGCGTGCTAGGCTCAACGCAAGTTGCAGTTTGGTTTCCCTTGCAGTACGAAGCCTGCGGAGAATGTGACCCGCAGGCTTTTGTAGTTTTCAGACTTCTTAGCAGGTTCTGGAGCAGGGCGACCCTTTGGCCCATAGGAGGGCTCATGGCTACCGGAACCGTGAAGTGGTTCAACGCTGAAAAGGGCTTCGGCTTCATCGCCCAGGACGGCGGCGGCCCGGATGTCTTCGTCCACTACTCCGCGATCAACGCGTCTGGCTTCCGCTCCCTCGAGGAGAACCAGACCGTGAACTTCGACGTCACGCAGGGCCCGAAGGGTCCCCAGGCGGAGAACGTCACCCCGGTCTAATCGACCCGGGCCAACCGTCGCGGTTGGAAAGCAGTACCCAAGGAGCCCTGCCCCTCCGCCTACGCGGACGGGGCGGGGCTCCTGCCTTTTCCCTCCGGGGGGCGGGCGCGGCTCCGGGGCCCGGCCCGGGCGGCCGGATGCGGGGTGCGGGCGTGGGGGGGGTGTGCCGCTGCGCGGAGCAGTTCCCCTCCCCGCCCCTTCCCGAAACCGGGGGCTCCGCCCGGACCCTCCCCCAGCTACCGCTGGGGGTACCCCCAGCCTCAAACGCCGGCGAGGCTGGAATGGCCGGACCCCCGCTGGATATGCAACGGCATGCACCGTCCGGCCCCGGCGGCGGGCCGACCGAGGCCGACCCAGCGCGCAGTCCGGTCTGGCCGTCGTAGGACCAGCGCACCTCCCAGCCCGTCCAGGCGAGCCGCAGCAGTTCCAGCGCTGCCGCGCGGGTGCGCATCGATGTGCAGGGTGCCTCCCAGGCGAAGGCGAGGAGGACCTTGCGGCGGGGGTCCGCCAGGACGCCCGCCTCGACCGAGTCGTCGGCGGAGGGGAAGCCGGCGGCCGGGGCCGTGCGCTCCTCGAGCAGGGGCACCAGGACGTCGGGCCCTGCGAGGAGGTCGAGGTCCAGGCCGATGGCGCCCCAGGTCTCGGTGGTGCTCCGGTAGGCGTGCGGGCCGCCGAGGGCGTACGTGACGCGGTGGCTCACCGCAGTCCCGCGGCTTCGCCGATCTTCGCGGCCGTCTTCGCGGCGTCGTAGTCGGCCGGGACGCCGTCGACCAGGAGGATGTCGGCCTCGATGTGGCGGGTGCGCAGGGGGAGGATCTCCTGGTAGGCCTCGGAGGCGTACCAGGCGCGGGCGAGCTCGATGTCCGGGAAGGCGATGATCACGAGGTCGCTGTGGAAGGCGCCCTCCAGGACCTCGACCGGGTTGCCGTGGACGAGGAAGCGGCCCTCGAAGGGGTCCATGGTGGCCTGGATGGTCTCGATGTAGCGGAGGATGTCCTCGTTCATCGTCTCGGGACGGATGTGGCCGATGGCGTACGCGGTCATGGCTGCTCCAATTGGCCTGTTCGGGCGGGCTGTTGGACCATCCTCACAGACGCCCGGCCGACGGGTCGATGACCTCCGGGGTCATGCCGTGGCCGCCGCCGGGATGCCGGGGCCGAACGTGCGGCGGTAGGCGATCGGGGAGATGCCGAGCGCGCTGCGCATGTGCTGGCGCAGGGAGTTGGCGGAGCCGAAGCCGGAGCGGTGGGCGACCAGGTCGACGGGGAGGTCGCTGGACTCCAGCAGGTGCCGGGCGACTTCCAGGCGCTGGGCGGTGAGCCACTGGACCGGGGTCATGCCGACCTCGTCGCGGAAGCGCCGGGTGAAGGTGCGCAGGCTCATCCGCGCGTGGGCGGCCAGCTCGGCGAGGGTGAGGGGCTCGGCGAGCCGCTCCAGGGCCCAGGCGCGCGTGGCGGTGGTGGTGGCGGCGGTGGGTTCGGGGACGGGCCGGTCGATGTACTGGGCCTGCCCCCCGTCGCGCCACGGCGGTACGACGCACAGCCGGGCGGCGCGGTTGGCGACGGCGGTGCCGTGGTCGGCCCGCACCAGGTAGAGGCACAGGTCGATGCCGGCGGCGACGCCGGCCGAGGTGAGGATGTCGCCGTCGTCGACGAAGAGCACGCCTTCGTCGAGCCTGACCCGGGGGAAGGCCCGCCGGAACTCCGGCGCGTGCATCCAGTGGGTGGTGGCGGCCCGCCCGTCGAGCAGCCCGGCGGCGGCGAGCACCTCCGACCCGGTGCAGATCGACACGATCCGGGTGCCGGGGCGGATCGCGGCGAGGGCCTCGGCGATCGGCTGCGGCAGCGGCTCCCCGTGCAGCAGCCCGCTCATGGCGTGGGTGGGCGGCACGATCACGGTGTCGGCCGCGGCGAGGGCCTCGGGACCTGCGCCGACGCCGACGGTGAAGCCCGCGTCGCTGGTCACGGGCAGGCCGTCCGCGGTGCAGACGGTGACCTCGTACAGCCGGGCGCCGTCCTCGTCCCGGGCGTTGCCGAAGACGCGCGACGGCATCCCGAGCTCGAACGGGGCGACGCCTTCGAGGGCGAGTACGGCTACACGGTGCATGGCCAGATTCTGTCACATGGTGGCCGTCCGGCCATCACCATGCGGTCGCGCGGGCCGCCAAGCTGGTGTCATCGGCCGGTGAAACCGATCCGGAACACCGCAAAGCATTACGAAGGAGATATCCATGCGCGCCGTCGTCATCAGCCAGTGGGGCGGACCCGAGGTCCTGACCGAGGTCGAGACGGACCGGCCCGAGCCGGGCCTGAACGAGATCCTGGTACGGGTCCACGCGGCGGGCGTGAACCCGGTGGACTGGAAGACCCGGGCGAGCGGCGCCCTGGTCGACTGGGCCGAGGTCCCGATCAGCGGCTGGGACGTCTCGGGCACCGTCGAGGCGGTCGGGCCCGGCGTGACGCTGTACCGCCCGGGCGACGAGGTGTACGGCATGCCGCTCTTCCCGCGGCAGGCGGGCGGCTACGCCGAGTACGTGGTCGGCCCGGCCCGGCACTTCGCCCGCAAGCCCGCCTCCCTGGACCACGTCCAGGCGGCCGCGCTGCCGCTGGCGGCCCTGACCGCGTGGCAGGCGCTGGTGGACACCGCCGGGGTCACCGCCGGGGACCGGGTGCTGGTGCACGCGGCGGCGGGCGGGGTGGGCCACCTGGCGGTCCAGATCGCCAAGGCGCGCGGCGCGTACGTGATCGGCACGGCGAGCGCGGGCAAGCACGGGCTCCTGCGCGAGCTCGGCGCGGACGAGCTGGTCGACTACCGCGCCGAGGACTTCGCCGAGGCGGTCTCGGACGTGGACGTGGTGCTGGACACCCTCGGCCCGGAGGTGGCGCAGCGCTCGCTGAAGGTGCTGAAGCCGGGCGGCCGGCTGGTGTCGCTGACCGGCCCGGACGCGATCCCGGCCGGGGCCGCGGCGGACGGGGTGGACGCGTCCTGGGTGCTGGTGGAGCCGGACCTGAAGGGCCTGGAGGCGATCGCGGCCCTGGTCGAGCAGGGCCGGCTGAAGCCGCTGGTCGACACGGTCCTGCCGCTGTCCGAGGCCGCGAAGGCCCACGAGATCGGCGAACGGGGCCGCACCACCGGCAAGATCGTCCTGACGGTGGTCTGAGCCCGGGCCCCCGCCCGCGCCCTAGCCCCGAGCCGCTGCCGTCCCGTGCCGGGGCGGCTCAGCGGGCGGCGGCCGCCCCGGCGCGGGTGGTCGTGGCGATGGTGGCGGAGCCGACGACGCGGGTGCCGTCGTAGAGGACGATCGCCTGGCCGGGGGCCACGCCGCGGACGGGCTCGGTGAAGGTGACCTTCAGCTCGCCGTCGACCAGCTCCGCCGAGACCTCCGTCTCGCCGCCGTGGGCGCGCAGCTGCGCGGTGTACGTCGCGGGGCCGCCGGCGGGGGCGGTGCCGCACCAGCGGGGGCGGATGGCGGTGAGGGCCTCGACGTCGAGGGAGGCGGCCGGGCCGACGGTGACGGTGTTGTTCACCGGGGAGATGTCCAGGACGTAGCGCGGCTTGCCGTCGGGGGCGGGGTGGCCTATGCGCAGGCCCTTGCGCTGGCCGATGGTGAAGCCGTAGGCCCCGTCGTGGGTGCCGACCTTGGCGCCGGACTCGTCGACGATGTCGCCCTCCGCCGTGCCGAGGCGCTTGGCCAGGAAGCCCTGGGTGTCGCCGTCGGCGATGAAGCAGATGTCGTGGCTGTCGGGCTTCTTCGCGACGGCCAGGCCCCGGGCCTCGGCCTCGGCGCGGATCTCCTCCTTGGTGGTGATCGTGTCGCCGAGCGGGAAGAGGGCGTGGGCCAGCTGCTTCTCGTCGAGGACGCCGAGCACGTACGACTGGTCCTTGGCCATGTCGGAGGCGCGGTGCAGCTCGCGGGAGCCGTCCTCGTTCTCGACGACGGTGGCGTAGTGGCCGGTGCAGACGGCGTCGAAGCCGAGGGCGAGGGCCTTGTCGAGCAGCGCCGCGAACTTGATCTTCTCGTTGCAGCGCAGGCAGGGGTTCGGGGTGCGCCCGGCCTCGTACTCGGCGATGAAGTCCTCCACCACGTCCTCGCGGAAGCGGTCGGCGAGGTCCCAGCAGTAGAAGGGGATGCCGATGACGTCGGCCGCGCGGCGGGCGTCACGGGAGTCCTCGATGGTGCAGCAGCCGCGCGCGCCGGTCCGGAAGGACTGCGGGTTCGCGGAGAGCGCCAGGTGGACGCCGGTCACGTCGTGCCCGGCTTCGACGGCGCGGGCGGCGGCGACGGCGGAGTCCACGCCGCCGGACATGGCGGCCAGGACACGAAGGGGGCGGGAGGTGCGCGGCAGGTTCTCAGTCATAGCGCCTTCCAGGGTACGGGGGAACCGGCCGGGGCCCCAGCGCGTTCTGGGCTACGGGGGGTGGATCACATGGGGGGCACGGAGGAGAACGGCCGGGGGACGGGCAAGCGGACCGGGCGGGGGCGGATCCGCAGGGCCGTGCTGTTCGGCGTGCTCGCGGTCTTCGCGGTGGCGGCGATCGCCGGGCGCGACGAGGTGGGGCGCGCCTGGTGGATGCTGCCGGGGGTGTCCAAACCGCGCGTGGAAGGCGCGCTGGACCACGAGGAAGCGAGCTGGACGGCGGCATCGCCGGCGAACTGGCGGAGGGCGGACCGGCCGGACGACTACCGGGTGGACCGGATCGTCGTCCATGTCACCGAGGGCAGCTTCGCCTCGTCGGTGGACGCGTTCAAGAACCCGTGGCACAAGGCGTCCGCGCACTACATAGTCCGCCAGGACGGCCACGTCGAGCAGATGGTGCGCGAGCTGGACGTCGCCTTCCACTCGGGGAACCGGTCGATGAACGAGCGGAGCGTGGGCATCGAGCACGAGGGGTACGTGGAGCGCCCGCAGGACTTCACGGACGCGATGTACGCGGCCTCGGCCCGGCTGGCCGCCGACATCTGCCGGAGGTACGGGATACCGGTGGACCGGAGGCACATCCTCGGGCACTCCGAGGTGCCGGGCGCCGACCACACGGACCCGGGCCCGCACTGGGACTGGGACCGCTACCTGCGGCTGGTCCGGGCCGAGCTGGACGGGCGGCCCGGCAGCGGCTGAGGCGTGCCGGGCCGGAGCTCGTGCCGGGCCGGAGCTGCGGAGCCCGTCCCCCGGGCCTACGCTGATCTTGTGGCCTGCCCGGTGTTCCGGAGGTGAGGCGATGTCCAGGCTCACGCAGGTGGCGGCAGGGGTCGGCGCATGCGCCCTGCTGGTGGGGACAGCGGCGGCGCCGGGCGGGAACGGCATCGAGGACGAGCCGGCCCATGTGATCGCGGAGAAGGGACGACAGTCGCTCCTCGACGCCCGGTCGCTGCGCTGGCAGGGCCCGGCCAAGGACGACACGGACACCTACGCCGTGGACTTCCGCCTCGACAGGAAGGGCAACTGCGTCGGCACCGCCGTCCTGGCCCCGAACAAGGGCCGGGTGCAGATCATCAAGCACGGAAAGGACGTCTGGACGAAACCGGACGCGGCGCTCTTGGCGGAGCAGTTCTCGGAAGGGATCGCCACGTTGGTGCTCCGGGAACTGAACGGACGGTGGCTGCACCTCCGTCTCGACGACCCCGAAGACGCCCCTGCGTTCGTGGCCTCGTGCGACGTGTCCTATTTGCAGCGCCGGTTCATGGCGAAGCCGTTCACCGAGGACGACGTGGCAAAGGGCGGGAAGGCCCTCGTCAAGGGCGCGCCCGCAATCACGGTCACCGGCCGTTCCGGGGCCGACCGCGCCACGCTCTACGTCGCCACCGAGGGCAAGCCCCTCCTGCTCCGGATCCAGGGGAAGATCGGCGGAACGCAGGACGGGGCCTACTTCTCCGAGTACGACAAGCCCGTCCCCTCGAAGACGCCGTCGCCGGCCGAGAGCGTCGACGAGTCCGAATTCTGGAAGGTGAAGCCCGCGGACTAGGTCCGGAAGAGACGGGCTAGCTCAGGCCGGCCGTGCGGGCGCGCTCGACCGCCGGGCCGATGGCCGCGGCCACGGCGGCGACGTCCTCCCGGGTGGAGGTGTGGCCGAGGGAGAAGCGCAGGGTGCCGCGGGCCAGCTGCGGGTCGGTGCCGGTGGCCAGCAGGACGTGGCTGGGCTGGGCCACGCCGGCGGTGCAGGCGGATCCGGTGGAGCACTCGATGCCCTGGGCGTCCAGCAGGAGCAGCAGCGAGTCGCCCTCGCAGCCGGGGAAGCTGAAGTGGGCGTTGGCCGGGAGCCGGTGGTCGGGGTCCCCGCCGAGTACGGCGTCGGGCACGGCCGCGCGGACGGCGCGGATCAGCTCGTCCCGCAGTGCGCCGACCTCGGCGGCGAACCGCTCGCGCCGCTCGGCGGCGAGGACGGCGGCCACGGCGAAGGCGGCGATGGCGGGCACGTCGAGGGTGCCCGAGCGGACGTGGCGCTCCTGGCCTCCGCCGTGCAGGACGGGTACGGGGCTCTGGTCGCGGCCGAGGAGCAGCGCGCCGATGCCGTACGGGCCGCCGATCTTGTGGCCGCTCACGGTCATCGCGGCGAGGCCGCTGTCGCCGAAGCGGACGTCGAGCTGCCCGACGGCCTGGACGGCGTCGGAGTGCAGGGGGACACCGAACTCGGCGGCGGCCGCGGCCAGTTCGCGGACCGGCATGACGGTGCCGATCTCGTTGTTGGCCCACATCACGGTGGCCAGGGCCACGTCGCCGGGGTTGCGGGCGATGGCCGCGCGCAGGTCGTCGGGGTCGACCCGGCCGTGGCGGTCCACCGGGAGGTACTCGACCTCGGCGCCCTCGTGCTCGGCGAGCCAGTGCACGGCGTCGAGGACGGCGTGGTGCTCGACGGGGCTGGCGAGCACCCGGGTGCGGGCCGGGTCCTGGTCGCGGCGGGCCCAGTACAGGCCCTTGACGGCGAGGTTGTCGGCCTCGGTGCCGCCGGCGGTGAAGACCACCTCGCTCGGGCGGGCCCCGAGCGCCTCGGCGAGGGCCTCGCGGGCCTCCTCGACGGTACGGCGGGCGCGGCGGCCGGCGGCGTGCAGGGAGGACGCGTTCCCCGTGACGGCGAACTGCGCGGTCATCGCCGCAGCGGCCTCCGGGAGCATCGGAGTGGTGGCGGCGTGGTCGAGGTAGGCCATGATCCCCTGATTCTACGAGCCTGCGGGCACCCCGGACCCACGGCGTCCCCCGCCCGCGGGCCCGGGCACCGACCCGCCGCACGCGGACCGGCCCCGGCCCCCTCGCACAGGGGCCGGGGCCGGGGCCGGGCGGCGCAGCCGCGGTCCGCGGCGCCGGGTCAGCCGCGCGGGGCGCGGGCCAGCTGGCGGGACTGGGCGACCAGGCGGCCGGCGGAGTCCCAGACCTCGGCGTCCTCCTCGAGGAAGCCGCCGGCCAGGTTCCGGGTGGTGATGGAGATCCGCAGCGGGCCGGGCGCCGGGCGGTGGCGGACGTGCGCGGTCAGCTCCACGGTCGGGCTCCAGCCCATCAGCCCCAGGTCGAAGCAGGTCGGCGGCAGGGCGTCGACCGCGAGCAGCAGCGACAGCGGGTCCGCGTCCCGGCCGTCGGCCAGCTCGAACCAGGCCCGCATCTCGCCCTTCCCGGACGGCGCGCCGAGCGCCCAGCCCGCGGTCGCCGGGTCCAGCCGCAGCCGGAGCCGGTCGACGATGGCGTTGCTGCCGGGGATCGGGGCGGCCGGTCCGGCCTCCGGCCCGAGGCAGTCCTCGTACGCGGGGATCGCGGGCGGGACGGCGGTGGTGCGGACGTCGTCCGGCAGGGCGGCGAGGTCGCCGTAGGAGGCGACGACGCGGATCCGCTCGACCTCGTTGCCGTCGGCGTCGAACTGGAACAGGGAGGCCTGCCCGGTGGACAGCGTGCGCCCGACCCGGACGACCTCGGTGCGGATCACGGCGGGCCCGGGTTCGGAGGAGGTCAGGTAGTGGGCGGAGACGGTGAAGGGGTCCGGGTGCGGCAGGGCCGCCGACAGGGCCCGGCCGACCAGGGCCAGCAGGTAGCCGCCGTTGACGGCGGTGATGATCGTCCATCCGGCGGAGAGCTCCGCGTCGTACACGCCGGGCTCGCCCGCGCGGGCGGTGACGGTGGTGTCGCGGTCGAACTCGCTGTCGCCGATGGAGGCCTGGGCCGCTGCGTATGCCATGCGATCGAGCCTACAACGCAAGGCTACTAAGCGGTAGCTTTTCTTTGTGGCCTGCAGGTTACGGTTCCTCGGCCACCGAGGAGCGGCGGTTCCAGGCCAGCGGGGCCCGCCAGTGGAACTGCATCGCGAGCAGCCGCAGCACGAAGGTGGTGGCGATCGCGAAGGCGGTGGTCGCGGCCCCCAGCACTCCGAAGGCGATGAACACGGCGATCATCGAGGCGCCGACGACGGCGGGCACGGCGTACATCTCGCGGTCGCGCAGCAGCGAGGGCACCTCGTTGGCGATGACGTCGCGCAGCACGCCGCCGCCGACGGCCGTGGCCGTGCCGAGCGCGGCGGACGCGGTGAGCCCGAGGCCGTACTCGTACGCCTTGGTGGTGCCGGTCACGCAGAACAGGGCGAGGCCGGCCGCGTCGAAGACGTTGATCGCGCGGTTGATCCGCTGCACCTCGGGGTGGAGGAAGAAGACGAGGGCCGCGGCGATCAGCGGCGTCACGAAGAAGCTGAGCTCGCCGAAGGCGGCGGGCGGGACGGCGCCGATGACGAGGTCGCGGAAGAGGCCGCCGCCGAGGGCGGTGACCTCGGCGAGGACGGCGATGCCGAAGACGTCGAAGTTCTTGCGTACGGCGAGCAGGGCGCCCGCGGTGGCGAAGACGAAGATGCCCGCGAGGTCCAGGGCGTGCTGGATGCCGGGCGGGAAGAGATCGTGGAACACCGCCCCATTGTGCCGTCCGCCTGCCCGGCACCCCACGGGACAGCCCCGCCTCCGACTCCGAGTCCCGGCCCCGGCCCCTCCGGCCCCGCGCCCTTCCGGCCTCGCCGGCGTTTGAGCCGCGGGGCTGGGGCGCCCCAGAAGCCCAACCGGCTCCGCCGCCACCTGAGCCGGGGGCCCGGCAACTCCAGCCCCGCCGGCCTTCGAAGCCGCGGTCCGGAAACTCCAGCCCCGCCGCGTTTGAGGCGCGGGTCCGGGGCAGCGCCCCACAAGCCCAGCCGGCTCCGCCCGCGCCCGGGACCGGGGTCGGCAACTCCAGCCCCGCCGACGATTGAGGCGCGGGGCCTGGGGCGGCGCCCCAGAAGCCCAGCCAGCTCCGCCCGCGCCCGGGACCGGGGTCGGCAACTCCAGCCCCGCCGGCGATTGAGGCGCGGGGCCTGGGGCAGCGCCCCACAAGCCCAGCCGGCTCCGCCCGCGCCCGGGACCGGGGTCGGCAACTCCAGCCCCGCCGGCGATTGAGGCACGGGTCCGGGCGGAGCCCGGTGCCCGGCGGAGCCGGGATCCTTGGGGCTCCACCCCAAACCCCGCGCCTCACACGCCGGCGAGGCTGGAATGCCCGGACCCCGGCTGCGAAGCCGGCGGAGCCGGGGTTGATGGGCTCCGCCCCAAACCCCGCGCCTCAAACGCCGGCGAGGCTGGAATGGCCAGACCCCGGCTGCGAAGGCCGACGGAGCCGGGGTTGCTGGGGCTCCGCCCCAAACCCCCGCGCCTCAAACGCCGGCGAGGCTGGATTGTGCCGACCCTCGGCTTCGATGGCGATGCTGGATTGCCGGCCCGCTTCGAAAGGCCCCGGCTGCGGAAGCGGGCTGCGGGGGATGGCCGACGGCCCGGTCGCCGACCGCTACTCGGTGACCGGGCCGTCGGACGGCAGTGCCCCGGGCTACACCGCGGCGGCCGGCGCGTCCGGCAGGGCCGGGTCGCCGGGGGCCAGGTCGGGGGCGTTCTCGGGGTGGTGGCAGGCGACCTGGTGCCCCGCCTCCGGCGTCACCGTAGGCGGCTCCTGCACCGCGCAGATCTGCGTGGCCTTCCAGCACCGGGTGTGGAAGCGGCACCCGGCCGGCGGCGAGATCGGCGAGGGCACGTCGCCCTTGAGCAGGATGCGCCCGCTCTTGGCACCGCGCCGGCGCGGATCCGGCACCGGCACGGCCGACAGCAGCGCCTTGGTGTACGGGTGCATCGGCTTCTCGTACAGCGAGGTACGGTCGGCCAGCTCCACGATCTTGCCGAGGTACATCACCGCGATGCGGTCCGACACGTGCCGGATGACCGACAGGTCGTGCGCGATGATCACGTACGTGAGGCCGAGCTCCTGCTGGAGGTCGTCCAGCAGGTTGACCACCTGGGCCTGGATCGACACGTCCAGCGCCGAGACCGGCTCGTCCGCGACGACCAGCTTCGGCTTCAGGGCCAGGGCGCGGGCGATGCCGATGCGCTGGCGCTGGCCGCCGGAGAACTCGTGCGGGTAGCGGTTGTAGTGCTCGGGGTTGAGGCCGACCAGCGACAGCAGCCGCTGCACCTCCGCCTTGAGGCCGCCCTCCGGCTCGACGCCCTGGAGCTTGAAGGGAGCGCTGACGATGGTGCCGACGGTGTGCCGCGGGTTCAGGGAGCCGTACGGGTCCTGGAAGATCATCTGTACGTCGCGGCGCAGCGGCCGCATCCCGGCGACGCCGAGGTGCGTGATGTCGCGCCCCTCGAACTCGACCCTGCCGCCCGTGGGCTCCAGCAGGCGGGTGATGAGCCGGCCCATCGTGGACTTGCCGCAGCCGGACTCGCCGACGACGCCGAGGGTCTCACCGCGCCGGACGTCGAAGTCGATCCCGTCGACGGCCTTGACGGCCCCGGCCTGCCGGCGCAGCAGCCCCTTGTTGATGGGGAAGTGCTTGACCAGGCCGGTCACCTTCAGCAGCGGCTGCTCCTCGGCGGCCGCTGCCGTCTGCTCAGCCGTCTGCGCGCCGGACTGCGGGGCGCCGTCCTTCTTCTTCATGTCGGTCACAGCTTCGGCGCAATCTCTTCGGTCCAGATCCGGTTCCGCTCCTCGGAGGACATGTGGCAGGCGGACCAGTGCCCGCCTCCGTCCTCGGTGAGCTCCGGCCGCCGGGTGCGGGTGATGCCGCCCTTGGGGACGTCGGCGTACGGGCAGCGCGGGTTGAAGGCGCAGCCGCTCGGGATGTTGATGAGGCTGGGCGGCGAGCCCTTGACCGGGATCAGGCGCTCGGTCTGCTCGCGGTCGATGCGCGGCATGGAGCCGAGCAGCCCCCAGGTGTAGGGGTGGCGGGGCTCGTAGAAGACCTTCTCGGCGCTGCCCCGCTCGACGCACCGGCCGCCGTACATCACGAGGATGTCGTCGGCCATCTCGGCGACCACGCCGAGGTCGTGCGTGATCATGATGACCGCGGAGCCGAACTCCTTCTGCAGGTCGCGGATCAGGTCGAGGATCTGCGCCTGGACGGTGACGTCCAGGGCGGTGGTCGGCTCGTCCGCGATCAGCAGCTCGGGGTTGTTGACCAGCGCCATCGCGATCATCGCGCGCTGGCGCATGCCGCCGGAGAACTCGTGGGGGTAGGCGTCCACGCGCCGGTGCGGCTCGGGGATGCCGACCCGGTCGAGCATCTCCACGGCCCGCTTGCGGGCGGCCTTCTTGTCGCCGCCCTGGTGGGTCAGGTACGCCTCGACGATCTGCTTGCCGACCGTGTAGTACGGGTGCATCGCGGACAGCGGGTCCTGGAAGACCATGGCCATCTTCCGGCCGCGGAGCTTGCGCACGTGGTCGGCGTCGGCCGAGACGAGGTCCTCGCCGTCGAGCACGACCTGTCCCGAGATGTGCGGGCGGCTGCGCGCGTTGCCGGTGCGGTGCAGGCCCATGATGGCCAGCGAGGTGACCGACTTGCCGGAGCCGGACTCGCCGACGATGCCGAGCGTCTTGCCGCGCTCCAGGTCGAAGGAGAGCCCGTCGACGGACTTGACCAGGCCGTCGTCGGTCGGGAAGTGCACCTTGAGGTCGCGCACCGACAGGAAGGCGCCGTCGCGCGGGCCGGCCTGCTCGGGGACGAACGCGGGGCCCTGGGCCGGGGCTCCACCGGGGCGGGAGGTGGGGTTGTTCTCGGTCACGTCAGCCTCACGCGCGGGTCGATGACGGCGTACAGCAGGTCCACGATCAGGTTGGCCAGCACCACGAAGAGGGCGGCGAGCAGGGTGACGCCCATGATCACGGGCAGGTCGCCCTGGCCGATGGCGGCGACGGCCGCCGTTCCCAGACCCTGGAAGTTGAAGGTCGTCTCGGTGAGCACCGCGCCGCCGAGGAGTCCGCCGAGGTCGAGGCCGAACATCGTGACGATCGGGGTGAGGGTGGAGCGCAGGGCGTGCTTGCGGATGACCACGCCCTCCTTGAGGCCCTTGGCCCGGGCGGTGCGGATGTAGTCCTCGCCGAGGACCTCCAGCATCGTGGCGCGGGTGATGCGGGCGTAGGTGGCGGCGAAGAGGAAGGCCAGGGTGACCCAGGGCAGGATCATGGCGTTGAGCCATGCCAGCGGATCCTCGGTCAGGGGTTTGTAGTTGGAGACGTCCAGCCAGCCGAGGCTGTAGACGAAGATGGCGGGGGCGACCATGCCGGTGAAGAAGATCGGCAGGGAGACGCCGGCGAGTGCGCCGACCATGACCGTGCGGTCGATGGCCGTGCGGCGTCTGAGTGCCGAGACCACGCCGGTGGCGACGCCCGCGAGCACCCAGATGACCGCCGCGCCGAGGGCGAGCGAGAGGGTGACCGGCATGCGGTCGACCATGGTCTCCCAGACGGGTGCCTCGGTCTTGAAGGAGTAGCCGAAGCAGGGCGCGCTGCAGTGGGTGATCTCGGTGCCGCCGTCGTAGTCGCGGCCGGCGAAGATGCCCTTGACGAAGGTCAGGTACTGCTCGGAGATGGGCTTGTCGAAGCCCATCTTCACGCGGATGCCCGCCAGGGCGGTCTCGTTGGTCTCGCGGCCGGCGTACATGAGCGCCGGATCGCTGCCCGTGATCTTGGGGACCGCGAAGAAGATGCCGAAGGTGACCACGGAGACCACCAGCAGCGTGGCGACGACGTTGAACAGCCGCCGTATGAGGTAGACGAGCACTGCAGTCGGCCGCCCGGGGCGGGCGGCTGCCGTCCCTCGTGGGGACGGCAGCCGCCGCCTGCGGCCTTCACCTGCCCTTCGGACTAGCGCATGTGCGGTGAAGGCACTTGCCTGTTGTTACGTGACGACTCGGGCTGTGGCTACTGCTTGATGCCGACGGTGGCCAGGTCGATCTTGCCCATGGAGTCGTTGAAGTAGACGTTCGTCAGACGCGGGTTGTGGTAGACGAAGGCCTTGTCGAAGTTGATGGGGAGGTAGAGCGCCT
Source organism: Streptomyces sp. NPDC046876 (assembly GCF_040645035.1). Lineage (NCBI taxonomy): Bacteria > Bacillati > Actinomycetota > Actinomycetes > Kitasatosporales > Streptomycetaceae > Streptomyces > Streptomyces sp. NPDC046876. Next base: position 18,899 of record NZ_JBEYXK010000019.1, read on the forward strand.
TCTCCATCACCTTCTGGTTGATCTGGGTGTAGAACGGGGCGGCGGCGTCCGGAGTCGCGGCGGCGGAGGCCGACTTGAACAGCTGGTTGATCTCCGGGTCGTTCGTCATCGTGTAGTTGTTGTTGCCGTTCGGCTGGATGAACGAGCCGTCGACCAGCGGCTGGAGGAAGCCCGCGCCGGAGTTGTAGTCGGCGCCCCAACCCATGACGATGATGCCGTAGTTCTTCTTCTTCACGTTCTCGGGCGAACCGATCGTGGAGGAGGAGAGCTTGCCGTCGTACTGGTCGATCGTGGCCTTGATGCCGACCTTGGCCAGCGACGCCTGGAGCGACTCGGCGGTCTTTACCTCGGGGGCGCGGTTGTTGCGCACCGCGATGGTGGTCTCGAAGCCGTCCGGCTTGCCGCAGGCCTTGAGGGCCTCCTTGGCCTTGGCCTCCTGCGGCTCGCCCTTGGTCAGGTTCCACGGGTCGTACTTCTTGTCCGAACCGGGGATGCCGGGCGGCAGCATGTTCGCGCCGAGGTCACCGCTGGTCGGGCCGCCGCGGGCGGTCTGCAGGGACTTCGGGTCGGCCGCGTAGATGACGGCCTTGCGGCACTCGATGTTGTCGAACGGCGCGACCGTGGTCGGGAAGGCGAAGTAGCGGATGTAGCCCGTGAAGGGGTTGTCCGCGTTCTTCTTGAGGTTCTCGTCCTTCAGGATCTTGTTCTTCGCGGCCTGCTGCACGCCGGTGCCGTCGATCGCGAGGTCGATGTCACCCGACAGCAGACGCGCGTCCATGTCGTCCGGGTTGGTGGTGACCGTGAAGGAGACCTTGTCCGGCAGACCCTTGCGGATCGTGTCCGTCTTCGGGTCCCAGTTCTCGTTGCGGACGAAGGTGGCGCCCTTGCTCGCGGTGAAGCTCTCGATCTTGTAGGGGCCGGTGGAGACGGGCTTGTTGGTGTACGTCGCACCCGTGTCCTTGGCCGCCGGGACCGGCGAGGAGGACGGCATGGCCAGCAGGTAGCTGAAGTCGGAGTCCGGGTTCGCCAGGTTGAAGACGATCGTCTTGTCGTCCGGCGTCTGGACGGACTGCAGACCCATCTTGCTGGGGTCGGTGTCCTTGTACGGGCCGGGGTACTTCTGGCCCTGGTCGAGCTTGTCGATCAGGTAGGTCGGGCCGCCGGAGAGGACGTCCTGGGCGAAGACGCGCTCGATGCCGTACTTGATGTCCTTCGAGGTGATCGGCGTGCCGTCCTCGAACTTCACGCCGTCCTTGAGCTTGACGGTGTACGTCTTGCCGTCGTTGCTCAGGACCGGCAGGGCCTCGGCGAGGTCCGGGACGAGCTTGCTGCCGGCCTCGCCGGGCTTGCTGTCGTACGCGAGCAGCTGACGGACGTAGAGGCGCTGGATGTCCCAGACGAAGCCGTAGTAGGCACGCGCCGGGTCGAGGTAGTCGACGTCCTGCGGCGACCAGAGCTTGAGCTCGCCGCCCTTGGCGTCCGAGGGGTTCACCATGGTGGTGGTGGCGAGGTTGAAGGCGGCATTGCCGCCGCCCTTGCCCTCGGTCTTCTTGTCGCCGTCGTCGCCACCGCACGCGGCGGTCAGGGACAGGGCGGCGATCACGGCGGTGATCGCGAGTGCCTGCTTTCTGCGGATCACGGTGGTCCAACCTCCAGAGGTGGGTGAAGCGGTGAATCGGTTCAGCTGCCCTTGGGGTCGAGTGCGTCACGCAGCCCGTCCCCGAAGAGGTTGAACGCCAGGACGGTGATGAAGATCGTGATACCGGGAACCACCATGTACATGGGGTCGTCCTGGTAGATGGGGACGGCGTCGGAGAGCATCTTTCCCCAGGACGCGGTCGGCGGCTTGACGCCGGCGCCGAGGAAGCTCAGGGCCGCCTCCGTCAGGATGTTGGTCGGGATGATCAGCGTCGAGTAGACGAGGATCGGCGCGACCAGGTTGGGCAGCAGCTCCTTGATCAGGATGTAGCCGCGGCCCGCCCCGAGGCTGCGGGCGGCCTCGACGTACTCGCGCTCCCTCAGGGAGATCGTCTGGCCGCGGACGATACGGCCGATGTACGGCCATCCGAAGAAGCCGATCACGATGATCAGTACGCCCATGCGGACGCCCGAACCCTCGAACCCCCAGAGGGAGTTGGGGACGACGGAGACCAGGGCGATGGTGAACAGCAGCTGGGGGAAGGCCAGCAGCAGGTCCATCAGGCGGCTGATGATGCCGTCGATCCAGCCGCCGAGGAACCCGGCGAGCGCGCCGAGCAGGCTGCCGATGACGACGGAGACGAAGGCCGCCAGGAAGGCGACGACCAGGGAGATGCGGGCTCCGTAGACGATCCGGCTGAAGACGTCGCGGCCGTTGGTCGGTTCGACGCCCAGCAGGAAGTCGGAGCTGATGCCGCCCCAGGAGCCGGTCGGCGTGCCGAGATCCGGGTCGATCAGGTCCTCGTGGAACTCGTTGGGCGGGTGGCCCAGCAGGCTCACGATCTGCGGCGCGAAGACCGCCACCAGGATCAGCAGGATCACGATCACGCCGCCGGTCAGCGCGATCTTGTCGCGCTTGAGCCGCATCCAGGCGATGCGGCCGGGCGAGCGGCCTTCGATGGCCTTCGCAGGGACGTCGGCTACGGACACGGGTGCGGGTGATTCCGCGCTCGTGTCGTGCAGTGGTGCCGTCATCGTGGTGGGGACCCCTCTCGGCCGACGGGTTGCCGGCCCATGCCCGCCGCTGTGGCGGCGTTGGTGCGGAGTGGCGCTCGAGTGCGTGGTGACACGCCAGGACGCGTGCTGAGGTGCAGGAAGTGCTTGAAGTGCAGGAAGTGCTTGAAGTGCGGTGCTTTGCGGTGCTTTTGCGGTGCGAGTGCGGTGCGGTTGCGGTGCGCATGACAGTTCCGTGCGCGGTGCAGGAGCGGTGCAGCAGTGGTGCAGAAGTTGTGCAGAGAGCCAGGTGAAACAACAAGCGCGGTGCATGGGCCGGACCTGGTCCTGGAGGACTGACCGGCTCTTGGGTGGGGAGTCTTCATCGGGGCTGCGATCAGCCGCCAGACCCGCAGATGAATGGATGCGCAACCGTGATGTGAGGGTCCGATTCCCGTTATCCGGACTCCGCTGCCACCTCAGCGGAGCAACACCATCCAGTCGGTACGCAAACGGACATGGCGCCCAACTGACGTCAGGGCCATGTCTTTTGGGCCCTCAACAGCGGCCAAATCCGGACAAGCCGAAGGCCGCGGGGAACCGGTGTTCCCCGCGGCCTTCGGCTCGCGCGACAGGAGGAGTCTCAGGGGTCGAACGACCCCGGATCAGTAGACCGGGGCCTGGCCCTCACGGTCGTAGAACGGCCGCGTCTGTGACCGGAGCCACATCGCGACGGGGTCGTGCTCGTCGGCCAGCGCCACCGTGCACACCGGCACGCCCTCGGGCACGGCGCCGACGGACTGGCGCATCATCTCCCGTACGGATTCCAGCGCGGGCGCGGAGGCGTCGTACAGGTCGAGCCCCACCGCGAGGTACGGCGAGCCCAGCGCGGGCTGCACCCAGGCGCGGCGCAGCGAGCGCACGGCGGGCGTGCGGTGGGCGTGCTGGGTCAGCAGCCCGTAGAACTGCGGGAGCTCCAGGGCGGGCTCGGACAGCCGCAGCGGGCCGGCGGGCATCCGTTCCAGGCCGGTGGCGATCCTGCGCAGGTCGGCCCAGGGGATGCCGAGGCCGCCGCCTTGGGCGTGCGGGTTGAGCCACAGGCCCCAGCGGTCCGGGTACAGGGCGCGGGCGATGTCCCGCCCGGTGACGACCTCGTAGCCCCGGTTCCAGCCGCTGGCGGCCAGCTCCTGGGGGGAGGTCACGCAGGGCGCGTATCCGAGGCCCTCGAGCTCCATGCCGCCGTACTGGGCGTCGGGCGAGCCGGGGCTGCCGTGCCAGAGCAGCATCCACAGCCGGCCCTCGGCGAGCGCGTGCAGCAGTGACTCGTAGTTCTCGTAGCGCCCGGGAGTCACTTGGCGCATCATGTGCTCGACCTGCCCGGCCGCGGCCGTGCCTGACGCACTCACCCGGTACCCCTCCTCGTCCGCCACGTCGTCCGCCGTGTCCGGGCCGCCCGTGCGGCCCGCAGATGTAACCAGCTTAAGCGGCCCTAGGGCAGGTAGAAGGGGCGTACGCGCGTAACGATGAAGTCGACCACCGGGTCCTCGGCGGCGTCGAGCAGGATCAACTGCACCGGCCAGGGCGCCGGGACGCGGGCCAGGGCCCGGCCGAGGGCCTCGAGCGGGGCGTTTCGCATCGCGGCGTCCCGTCCCGCCAGCCGGACACCGATGTACAGCTCGGGCGCGCCGCCCTCGACGCTGGCGAGGCAGCGGTGCGCCGCGGTGACGACGCCGGTGGCCCGGAACTCCTCGGCCGCGGCGGCGAGGAAGTCCACCGGATCGTCCTGCCAGTCGGGCTCGAAGAGGCGGACGCGGCCGCCGGTGGCGGGTCCGTCGAGCTCGGTCCGGCCGACCCGGCACAGCTGGGCGACGGCGGCCGGGGGCAGCGGGACGCCGACGGCGCCCTCGGGGTTCACGGCGATGCCGAGCTGCGGGGGCAGTCCGCGGGCGAACTCCACGGCCGGGGCGACGGCGAAGTCCATGCCGGGGCCGACGCAGGCGCGGAACTGGCTCTCGGAGCTGTAGACGGGGACGTACGGCGCGCCGCCGATCTCCATGGTGGGCAGGGTCAGGGACGCGCTGTCCGGGCCCCCGCCGCCCGGCAGCGGCACCCACACGCTGCTGCGGCCGAGCGCCTCGACGATCCGCGCGCCGGCCTCCGGCACGCCCAGGGCCGCCCCGAGCACCTGCTCCAGCTCGTTCTCCGGCCACCCGCCGCCCTGCATGCCCGCCTCCGCTTCCCGTTCCCGCACGTGGTGTCGCCCGAAGGGTAGCCCCCCGCGCGGCACCCGCCGTCCCGCCCCCGGCCGCGGGCTGCGGATCCGCGTTCAGGCGGCGCCGCGCGGGTCGGGGCGGAAGGCTATGCGGTCCAGGCGGGCGGCCGCCGCACGGTCGAGCAGCACCACCGAGGCGCAGCCCGCCGGGAGGGGGCCCGTCTCCGCGGCCCGCAGCAGGCGGTCCACCGCCGCGCGGTGGCGGGAGAAGGCGTACGAGGAGACCCCGCGGCCGCGGGCCTCCTGCCCGGCCAGGGCCTCCTCGGGGGACGTGTCCAGCAGCAGCAGGTGCAGGGCCCGGCCGCGGCGCCGGGCGGTCGCGGCCAGCAGGGCGCGCACCCAGCTCTGGGTGCCGCAGTCGTGGACGACCACCGAGGCTCCGGTGCGCAGGACCCGCCACAGCCCCCAGTAGTGCGCGATCCGCACCAGCGGCCGGTACGCGGCGTAGGGCAGGGCCGCGGGCACCCGCCGCTCCCAGCGCTCGCGCACGTCCTGCGAGTCGATCCCGCCCCCTCGCGCGGCCCGCTTGATCAGGGTGCTCTTCCCGCCGCCGGGCAGGCCGGAGACCACGACGATGTCCCCCTCGGCGAAGCCGAGCCACTGCGGTCCGCGCACGCCCCGCCCCCGCAGGTCGCGCACGGGCCCGCCGGCGGCGGCGGGACGGGCTGCCCGCCGCGGCTGCGCGGGCAGCCCGTCCACGGCGCCGGCCCTGGCCCCGCCCGTCGCCAGCGCTCCGAATCTCCGCACGGTGATCGCCTCCCCCCGAATGCGGGTCACAGGACCCCTTGCCCACTGAATGTAAAGAGACGGTAATCCGGCGGCCCCGGTTGCGGCCGGGCCGTCCGACCACCGGGACGGGCGTACGCACGCGGCCGCAGGCACACGACCAGACGAACGCGGCCGTACAAACACGGCCGTACCGCGAATCACACAGTCTTTCGGGGCCGCCCGCCCGATTCCCGGCAGGGCGTGCAATGATGTGCGCCATCTGGACCAACTGCATACCGGCCGCTTGAATCCGCGCGGGAGAGTCCCGGCAGGCCCCACGGCCTCGCCCGGGCGCCGAAGGAGCAAGTACCTCCCTTGAATCTCTCAGGCCCCGTACCGCGTGGATGAGGCAGATCTGAAAAGCGAGCCGCTCCCCCTCCGCCGCGGGCGGAAAGGGGTGTGCTCCACCCAAGGTGCAAGTCGGTGTTCCCCCGGAACTCTCGGCGAACCTCTCAGGTTCCGATGACAGATGGGGAGGAACGTCCTCGTCATGTCATGCCCTGGGACCCGGGAGCCACACCCATGAGCACTGCACCCCGCCTGACCGCACTCGATGCGCTGCACCGTTCGCTCGGTGCGACCATGACCGACTTCGCGGGCTGGGACATGCCGCTGCGGTACGGCAGCGAGCGCGACGAACACAACGCCGTGCGCACCAAGGCCGGCCTCTTCGACCTGTCCCACATGGGCGAGATCACCCTGACCGGCCCCGAGGCCGTCAAGGCCCTCGACTACGCGCTGGTCGGCAACATCTCCACCGTCGGCGTGGGCCGCGCCCGCTACACGCACATCTGCCAGGAGGACGGCGGCATCCTCGACGACCTGATCGTCTACCGCCTGGCCGACACCGAGTACATGGTGGTCGCCAACGCCTCCAACGCCCAGGTCGTCCTGGACGCCCTGACCGAGCGCGCCGCCGGCTTCGACACCGAGGTCCGCGACGACCGCGACGCGTACGCGCTGATCGCGGTGCAGGGCCCGGAGTCCCCCGCCATCCTGGCCTCCCTCACCGACGCCGACCTGGACGGGCTGAAGTACTACGCCGGCCTGCCGGGTACGGTCGCCGGCGTCCCGGCGCTGATCGCCCGGACCGGCTACACCGGCGAGGACGGCTTCGAGCTGTTCGTCTCCCCCGAGCACGCCGTGGAGCTGTGGCAGGCGCTGACCAAGGCCGGCGAGGGCGCCGGCCTGGTCCCGTGCGGCCTGTCCTGCCGCGACACCCTGCGCCTGGAGGCGGGCATGCCGCTGTACGGGCACGAGCTGACCACCGACCTGACCCCGTTCGACGCGGGTCTGGGCCGGGTCGTGAAGTTCGAGAAGGAGGGCGACTTCGTGGGCCGCGCCGCCCTGGAGGCCGCCGCCGAGCGGGCCGCCACGAAGGCCCCGCGCAAGCTCGTCGGCCTGGTCGCCGAGGGCCGCCGCGTCCCGCGCGCCGGGTTCCCGGTCGTGGCGGGCGGCGAGGTGATCGGCGAGGTCACCTCCGGCGCCCCGTCCCCGACGCTCGGCAAGCCGATCGCGATGGCGTACGTCGACGCGGCACACGCCGAACCCGGCACCTCCGGCGTCGGCGTGGACATTCGCGGTACGCATGAGCCGTACGAGGTCGTCGCCCTGCCGTTCTACAAGCGGCAGAAGTAACCCTCGTCCGCCGGCCGAGCCGTCTCGGTACGCAAGACCACTGTTCGTTCGCACTCCCCCGCATCCAGGAGAATCAGGCCATGAGCAACCCCCAGCAGCTGCGTTACAGCAAGGAGCACGAGTGGCTGTCGGCCGCCGAGAACGGCGTCGCGACGGTCGGCATCACGGAGTTCGCGGCCAACGCGCTCGGTGACGTCGTCTACGCCCAGCTCCCCGAGGTCGGCGACACGGTGACCGCGGGCGAGACCTGCGGCGAGCTGGAGTCGACCAAGTCGGTCAGCGACCTGTACTCCCCCGTCACCGGCGAGGTCGTCGAGTCCAACCAGGACGTCGTGGAGGACCCGGCGCTCGTGAACACCGCTCCGTTCGAGGGCGGCTGGCTGTTCAAGGTACGCGTCACGGAGGAGCCGGCCGACCTGCTCTCCGCGACGGAGTACGACGCGCTCACCGCCGGAAACTGACCCACAGGGGATCGAGATGTCCGTTCTGAACACCCCTCTCCACGAGCTTGACCCGGACGTCGCCGCCGCCGTCGACGCCGAGCTCGTGCGCCAGCAGTCCACCCTGGAAATGATCGCGTCGGAGAACTTCGCTCCGGTCGCCGTCATGGAGGCCCAGGGCTCGGTCCTGACCAACAAGTACGCCGAGGGCTACCCGGGCCGCCGCTACTACGGCGGCTGCGAGCACGTCGACGTCGTCGAGCAGATCGCCATCGACCGCATCAAGGCGCTCTTCGGCGCCGAGGCCGCGAACGTCCAGCCGCACTCCGGTGCGCAGGCGAACGCCGCCGCGATGTTCGCGCTGCTCAAGCCGGGCGACACGATCATGGGCCTGAACCTGGCCCACGGCGGTCACCTGACCCACGGCATGAAGATCAACTTCTCCGGCAAGCTCTACAACGTGGTCCCGTACCACGTCGGCGAGGACGGCCAGGTCGACATGGCCGAGGTCGAGCGCCTCGCCAAGGAGTCCAAGCCGCAGCTGATCGTCGCCGGGTGGTCCGCCTACCCGCGCCAGCTGGACTTCGCCGCCTTCCGCCGCATCGCGGACGAGGTCGGCGCGTACCTGATGGTCGACATGGCCCACTTCGCCGGCCTGGTGGCCGCGGGCCTGCACCCGAACCCGGTGCCGCACGCCCACGTCGTCACCACCACCACGCACAAGACCCTCGGCGGTCCGCGCGGCGGTGTCATCCTGTCGACGCAGGAGCTGGCCAAGAAGATCAACTCCGCGGTCTTCCCCGGTCAGCAGGGCGGTCCGCTGGAGCACGTGATCGCGGCCAAGGCGGTCTCCTTCAAGGTGGCGGCCTCGCCCGAGTTCAAGGAGCGCCAGGAGCGCACCCTGGCCGGCGCGAAGATCATCGCCGAGCGCCTGGTCCAGGACGACGTCAAGGCCGTGGGCGTGGACGTGCTGTCCGGCGGCACCGACGTGCACCTGGTCCTGGTGGACCTGCGCAACTCGGAGCTGGACGGCCAGCAGGCCGAGGACCGCCTCCACGAGATCGGCATCACGGTCAACCGCAACGCCATCCCGAACGACCCGCGGCCCCCGATGGTCACCTCGGGTCTGCGGATCGGCACGCCGGCGCTGGCCACCCGCGGTTTCGGCGCCGAGGACTTCACCGAGGTCGCCGACATCATCGCGGAGGCGCTGAAGCCGGCGTACGACGGCGAGGCCCTCAAGGCGCGCGTCTCGGCGCTCGCCGCGAAGTTCCCGCTGTACCCGTCGCTCTGAGGCCACGGCTAGGAGGCCCGGCCTTGTGTCACACAGGGCCGGGCCTTTCCCATGGCCCGGGGTCGCAGTCCTGGACGTCGGGACCGCGAAAGCCGCCGTACAGGCCGGCGTAACCGACCCCTCTGCGAACTGACGTACGCTGATTAACCGGGCAGGGGCGCCCACGAGGTGATCTTTGCCCGCAATCCCTGCAAAGCCCGCCCCCTCCGTCGGCCGCCCGCTACGCTGCGTGAGCGACTGGACGGGTCCGTTCCCCACCACCATGGGGATGTCCCCCGGGAGTCCACCAAAGTGGCCATTTCCGTTTTCGATCTCTTCTCGATCGGCATCGGTCCGTCCAGCTCGCACACCGTCGGCCCGATGCGGGCCGCCCGCATGTTCGTGAACCGGCTGAAGAAGGACGGCGTCCTCGCCCAGACCGCCTCGGTGCGCGCGGAGCTGTACGGCTCGCTCGGTGCGACCGGACACGGGCACGGCACCCCCAAGGCGGTCCTGCTCGGCCTGGAGGGCCACTCCCCCCGCACCGTGGACGTCGAGACCGCCGACGACGAGGTGGAGCGCATCCGCCAGACGGGCCGGCTGCGGCTGCTGGGCACCGAGATAGGAAGCGCCCACGAGATCGCCTTCGACGAGCCGAGCCAGCTGATCCTGCACCGGCGCCGGGCCCTGCCGTACCACGCGAACGGCATGACCCTCTTCGCGTACGACGCCTCCGGCGCCCCGCTGCTGGAGAAGACGTACTACTCGGTCGGCGGCGGCTTCGTGGTGGACGAGGACGCGGTCGGCGAGGACCGGATCAAGCTCGACGACACCGTGCTGAAGTACCCCTTCCGCTCGGGCGACGAGATGCTGCGCCTCGCCAAGGAGACCGGCCTGTCGATCTCCTCCCTGATGCTGGAGAACGAGAAGGCCTGGCGGACCGAGGAGGAGATCCGCGCCGGCCTGCTGGAGATCTGGCGCGTCATGCAGGCCTGCGTCGCCCGCGGCATGTCCCGCGAGGGCATCCTCCCCGGCGGCCTGCGGGTCAAGCGCCGGGCCGCCTCGACGGCGCGGCAGCTGCGCACCGAGGGCGACCCGATGATGCACCGCAGCGAGTGGACGACGATCTACGCGATGGCGGTCAACGAGGAGAACGCGGCGGGCGGCCGGGTCGTGACGGCCCCGACGAACGGCGCCGCCGGCGTCCTCCCCGCGGTCCTGCACTACTACGTGAACTTCGTGCCCGGCGCGGACGAGGACGGCGTGGTCCGCTTCCTCCTCGCCGCGGGCGCCATCGGCATGCTGTTCAAGGAGAACGCCTCGATCTCCGGCGCCGAGGTCGGCTGCCAGGGCGAGGTCGGCTCGGCCTGCTCGATGGCGGCCGGCGCCCTCGCGGAGGTCCTCGGCGGCACCCCCGAGCAGGTCGAGAACGCGGCCGAGATCGGTATGGAGCACAACCTGGGCCTGACCTGCGACCCGGTCGGCGGCCTGGTGCAGATCCCGTGCATCGAGCGCAACGGCATGGCGGCGGTCAAGGCCGTCACCGCGGCCAAGATGGCCATGCGCGGCGACGGCTCCCACAAGGTCTCCCTGGACAAGGTCATCAAGACCATGAAGGAGACCGGCGCCGACATGAAGATCAAGTACAAGGAGACCGCCCGCGGCGGCCTCGCGGTCAACGTCATCGAATGCTGACCCGGCTGACGGTCTGATCCGGCTGTCGGTCCGACCCGCCTGGAGGGCCCGGCGCACACGGTGCGCCGGGCCCTTCCGTCGTGCCGGTGCAACGGGCCCGACACCGGCTCCGGTGGGGCAATCGCCGGGGATTGTCCGGGTGTTGAGGTTTGGGAGGGGGTTGGTCACGCTTCAGGGCGAACCGTGCCGACAGGGCTGGTTGGGGGGTGATCTTCTGCGCCATGGTGATCACGTGACGTCGCGGCCACACCCCCGGCGGCCGGCCAACCGCCGTGAACCGCAGCCCTTTTGCGTAATGGAGGACTTCACCATGGCAAGCATCCGCACCGCCCGTGTGATCGCCGCGCTCGCAGCGCTCCCCCTCGCCGTCGCGCTCTGCGCCGGCACCGCCCAGGCCGACAACGGGGCCGGGGCGGGGACGGCGTCGAACGCCTCCGTCGGCGAGATCTTCGCCAGCGGCGTCGCCGGCTGCAACGCCGGCAACTCCGCCACCGTGCAGCAGGCGGCCACCGGCTCCGGGGCCTCGAACCAGGGCAACGGCTCCCAGGTCAACGGCGCGGACGCCACGGTCGTCGGCCAGGGCAACGGGCACGGGGTGTTCACCTTCGGCCCCCTGCCGTAGCCGCACGGTGACCCAGCGGGCCCGTCTCTCCCCGGGGAGGCGGGCCCGTGCGCGTTCCTGTGGGAAGAGGGGCCCACGGGCCCCCGCAGTGGGGACCTTCGGCCCGGCGGGTGCGGGGCCCGCGTGGACTAGCTTCCGGGAGAGGGTCCTCCGTCCCCACCGTTCCCTCAGTTTCTTCCGTTCCCCTCCCCCTCCCCGCTGCAGAGAGGCGCACCGCCCATGACCGGCATCGAGCACCGCGTCCTTTCGATCCGACTGGAGGGCGCCGCGCGGCCCGTCCCCCTGCTGGCGGCCTTCACGTACCGCTGCGAGCGGCCCTACGAGCTCACCCTCGACTTCGAGGGCGGCGGCAGACACATCGCCCGGTGGGTGTTCTCCCGGGACCTGCTGCTCGACGGCGAGAGCCGCACCACCGGCGAGGGCGACATCCGGGTGTGGCCGGGGCGGCGCGGCAGCGAGCCGCGGGTGTGCCTCGCCTTCAGCGGCGGCGGCCGGAGCTGCGTGGTCTCCGCCCGCGCGAAGGACGTGCGGGCGCTGTGCCGGCGGCTGGTCGAGCTGGTGCCGCGGGGCGAGGAGCCGCGCCACTACGACCTGGATGCGGAGGTCAGCGGACTCCTGTCCCGTTAGTCCGATTTCTTTTGATTTGCCGGAACCGTGCGTGCGCCGGGTGTGTCCTCAGCAGTGACAGCAGTCCCCGTCTCAGAAGGAACAGGGGGACGTCATGAACCACCTCCGCCGCCGGCAGACCGTGGCCCTGGCCACGGGGGCCCTGCTCACCGCCGGGATCACCCTCGCCGCACCGGCCTCCACCGCCGCCGTCCCGGCCGCGGCCGGCGCCGTGCACGCCGGCGCGCCGACCCCGCTCGTCGTCAATGCCCGCTGGGCCGGGCACTGCTCGTACGACCGGATCGTCATCGACCTCAGGGGCCGGGTGCCCGACGTCACCGTCACCCGCGTCCCGAAGCTGGTCCACGACGGATCCGGGAAGCCCGTCCCGCTCGCCGGCAAGTACTTCCTGCAGATCCGCCTGCATCCCGCCGCCGCCCACCTGGAGGACGGCAGGAGCAGCTACCGCGGCCCCACGCTCGTCAGGACGCACCTGACGGCGCTGCGGGGCCTGGCGCTGACCGGCGACTTCGAGGGGTACGTGACCTTCGGCGCCGCCTTCGACACCAAGCCGTCCTTCACCTCGTTCAAGCTGCACTCCCCCGAGCGGTTCGTCCTCGACGTCGCGCACCGCAACGTGTGCTGCTGACACGGGCATCCGGGCCGACCGCCCGGCGGTTACGCCGCCGGGCGGCCAGACGGCGGGCGGTCACGCCGCCGGCTCGCCGGGCCCGACCGGGACGCCGCCGTGGACCTGCCCCTGCTGGACGAGGCGAGCGCCCTCGCCCTGCTGGGCGGGATCACCGGCGCACCGCGTCGCGGCCGAGCCGGAGGCCGCCCGCCGGCTGGTCCGGCTGGTCCGGCTGGTCCGGCTGTGCGGGCGGCTGCCCCTCGCGCTGCGGATCGTCGGCGCCGAGCTGGCCGCGCTCCCCCACCGGGAACTCCCCCGCCTCGCCGCCTGTTTGGAGGAGGAGCGGGCCCGCCTCGACGTTCTCGACGGGGTGCGGGCAGGGCGGCTCCTCGACTACCGCGCGCTGCCCGCCCCGGCGCAGGCCCTGCTGCGCGGCCTGGGGCTGCTCGACGCCCCGGACTGCACCGCCTCGGCGGCCGCCGCCGAGGAGGCCCTCGACGCCCTGGTGGCGGCGGGGCCCGGCCCGACGGCCGCCTGCGTCCCCGCCCCGGCATGCTGGCCGGGCCGCGCGCCGATCCGGTGCGCTGGCTGGGGGCCGAGCGGGACGCCCTCGCCGCGACCGTACGGCAGGCCGCGCGGGTGGACCCGTACGCCTGCCGGGAGCCGGCGGCGGCCGCTGAATACGTCTTCGATGTGCGCAGCGACCTGGCCGGCTGCCAGGCGCTCCAGGAGGCGGGCCTAGCCGAGGCCCGCTCCGCCGACGACCGCACCGGGGGCAGGCGCACGGCCCGCGCGGCATCGGGCAGGTCCTGCTGGCCCGCGGCCGCACGGACGAGGCCCTGACAGTCCTGCGCGAGGCGCTGGCCGTGGCGGAGTCGGGCGGGGCTTCCTCGCCCCGGATGTGCATGCTGCGCTGGGTCGCGGACGCGCACCGCATCGCCGGCCGCCGCACCGAGGCGGAGGCCGCGTTCCGGGAGGTCCTGGCCTTCACGGCGGGCTGCGGCGACCTGGAGCCGAGCCTGGTCCGGGCCCTGGCGGTACCGCCCCTGGCCCGCGCCCTCCTCGCCGCGGGCGACCCGGCCGCGGCCCGCCACCTGCTGGAGAAGGCCGTAACGGGCTGCCGCCGCATGGACCCCCGCCGCCTCCTGACCCAACCAGAGTCGGCCCTGGCGGAGTTGTCGACGTAGCAGTCGACCGGGCGAGTGACACGCCCACGTCGCAGACGCTCAGGGTGCACAGGATCTCGGTCCGCCGCTGCCCCTATTCTTCTCTCACATCGACCAGGTCACACACGGGGGTGCGTCGAATGAGCATGGAAATTGCGGAGTTGGTCCAGGAAGCCGGACCCTACGTGACGGCAGCCCTCGGAGCATACGGTCATGCGGTACTGACGCGTGTGGAAAACGCGGCCGCTGACTCGACCGCCGCAATCGGCCAAAGGGTGTTGGAGGCCGTCTGGCGCCGCCGCGACCCCGAAGGCCGCGCGACACTCGAGACAGCCGTTCAGAACGCTGCCGAGGAGGTCGACGATCCCGACGCGCTGGCGGCACTGCGCCTGCAGATCAAGCGCGCCCTGCGTGACGATCCCGACCTGCTCAATGAGCTCGCCGCTCTTCTGCCTGCGCCTGCCGGAGCAGGGACGGTCAACGCATCGGGCGAGCGCGCCATCGCCGCCCAGTCCATCGGCGTTGCCATCACCGGCGACAACAACTCCATCGGCGGACACCCGGCCACCACCACTCCGGCGACGGCGTGAGGATCGAGGCGTCCGGCCCCGGATCGATTGCCGCTCAGAACATCGGCACAGCCATCACGGGTGACGTCATCCTGCAGGCAGAGATGCTGCACTCGGCTCGGGATGTTCAAGCTCCCGCCGGAACCACCAATCTGAGGATGCCTGGCCTGTTCCTGGGCCGCGAAGAGGAACTCGCCTGGATCGAACTCGACATGGCTGCCGGGCGGGAATCCGCTGTCGCCTCGGTGTCAGCCATCCACGGTCTTGGCGGCACCGGAAAGAGCACCCTCGCCCTCCACTACGCCCACCGCCACCGGGACACCCACGGCCTCGTGTGGTGGATCACCGCCGACTCGCCGGCACGCATCGAGCAGTCCTTTGCCGCACTCGCCCTGCGCCTGTTCCCGGCCTGGGCCGGGTCGGCATCGACCGAACAGCAGGCGCAGTGGGCCCTGACCTGGCTCGACTGGCACCCCGGCTGGCTACTGATCTTCGATAACGTCGAGGACCCGCGAGATCTTGACCCTTATACGGGCGCCTTGAGGGGGCAGATCATCGCCACCAGCCGCAAGGCGGCCGGTTGGCCGCGCACCACCCGCACCCTGTCACTCGGCATCCTGCCGAGTGACCAGGCTGCGGACCTCATCTGCCGCCACGCCTTGGACGAGGCGCCGACACCACGCCAGGTCCAGGATGCCCGCGCGCTCGCCTCCGCACTCGGCCACTTGCCCTTGGCCCTGGAACAGGCCGGTGCATACCTGGCCCAGAACCCCACCATCGGCTTCGACGCCTACCGCCGGCGGCTGTCCACAAAGCTCGGCAAAGCGGCCGAAGGCACAGCCCCCGAACGCACCATCGCCCGCATCTGGAGCCAAACCCTCAAGACCCTGAACAGTCGCTGCCCGCTGGCGGTCACCATCCTCCAGACCCTCTCATGGCTCGCGCCGGACGACATTCCTGTCGCCCTGCTCGAAGCAGCAGACACAGAGGCCGACGACCTCCACGAAGCCCTCGGCATCCTGCGTGCCTACAGCATGGTCACTCTCAGCCGGAATACGGTCAGCGTTCACCGTCTTGTTCAGACGGTCCTCAGGCATCATGGGGTCGAGCATGGCGAGGTCCCGGCCGGACGAAGAGAGGCCGAGCTGCTCCTGCACAGGGTGGTGGCCGCCCTCCCCGAGCCCCCAGACTCCGAGCCATCCGGCGAATGGGACACCTTCCTGCCGCACCTCATCGCTCTGGCAATCACCACCCCACGTGGTCACCGCGACAGCTTTCTTGCCGGCCGTTATGCCGCCGCTGCCCAATATTTGGCCCAACGCGGTCATAATTCCCGCGCCGTCCCACTCCTGCAGGCGGCTCTCGCCCAGTGCGAAGAGGTGCTTGGTGACACTCAGCGCATCACCCTTGCCGTACGCGGCAACCTCGCAACCGCCCACCTCGACTCCGGAGACTTCGCGCAGGCCATCGCGCTGCTGGAGGAAACCCATGCGCAGTGTGAGCGCGCACTCGGGGGTTCCCACCCCGATACCCTCACTGTCTGCCGCAACCTCGCGGACGCTTGCCGCGCATCGGGCGACTTGACCCGTGCCATCTCGTTGCACGAAAGCACCCTCACCCTGCGACAGGAAGTCCTCGGCGACGCCCATTCGCACACTCTCGACAGTCGCATCGGTCTGGCCGAGGCCTACGCAGCCTCGGGTGATCTGGTGCGGGCCATCGCATTCCAGGAGGCCACTCTTGCTCTCTGCGAGCGTGTGCTCGGTGATGTGAGCCGCGAGGCGCTGTCCAGCCGCAGCAGCCTCGCGGCCGCGTACTTGTCCTCCGGGAACGCGACCCGCGCCGTCCCTCTCTATGAAACGGTGCTCGCCCAGCGGCAACGAGCACTCGGCGAGGGCCATCCAGACGTCCTGTCCAGCCGTGCCAATCTCGCCTTGGCCTACCGAGGCGCCGGCGAACTGAACCGCGCCGTCACGATCCTCGAGACGGCTCTGGCGCAATGCGAGCAGGTGCACGGCGACGCCCACCCGGAAACCCTGACCGTCCGTACCAACCTTGCCCACACATTGCACGAAGTCGGCGACCTGGCCCGTGCCATCCCCATGCTGGAAACCAGCCTGGCCCACCACCAGCAACTGCTCGGCGATACCCATCCCTATACGCTCAGCTCCCAGAACGGGCTCGCCAATGCGTACCTGGAGGCCGGTGACCCGGCAGGCGCCATTTCGCTGTACGAGACCACACTCGGCCACCGCATTGAGCTTCTGGGCGAGACCCATCCGCACACCCTGGCCACACGCAGTGGTCTCGCCAACGCGTACCTGGTCATCGGCGATCTACACAAGGCCATCCCCGCGTTGGAGACGGCTCTCGCTCAGTGTCAGGAGATCCTCGGCGCCTCTCACCCCGACACGGTGGCCAACCGCATCAGCCTGGCCAGATCGTTCGAACTGGCCGGCGATCCGACTCGGGCCATCCCTTTGATGGAGGCGAGTCTGGATCATTGCGAGCAGGCCCTGGGCAACGCCCACCCCCACACCCTGGTCAGTCGTAACAACCTTGCCAACGCATATCGAGAAGCCGGTGACCTTGTTCGCGCCATTCCGCTTCTCAAAACCTCCTTTGCCGAATGTGAACGAGTTCTCGGCGAAGCCCACCCCACCACGCTGATCAGCCTCGGGAACCTCGCAGGGGCCCACCTGCAGTCCGGGGACGTGCCCCGCGCCATCTCCATGCTGGAAGCCGCGCTGACCCTGTCCGAGCAAGCCCTCAGCGACACCCACCCCACTGCCCTGCGCAGCCGCAGCAACCTGGCCTTCGCATACCGGGCGGCCGGACGAATCGATCGAGCGATCCCCCTATTCCGGACCGCACTGGCTCAGTACGAGCAGGTCTTCGGCGACGTGCACCCCGAAACCGTCACTCTTCGCCACAACCTCGCTGTCACGTACTTGGAGGCGGGAGAGGCAGTACTCGCCGTTCCCCTGTTCGAGGCCACGCTTGCTCGATCGGCGCACATGCTCAGTGACAGCGAACAGGACACCCTGCGCCGCTTTCTCGCCGCCCATCCTCGTCGGCCGGGTGCCCACACGGAGTCCGCCGGCTAGCGGTGTTCGGGGTTGGGGAAGTCGAAGCGGCAGCCGGCGTCCCATCGGGAGCGCTGGTTGCCGTGGGCGGGGATGCCGCCGGAGCGTTTGAGCAGGGCCGCCAGGTGCATCAGGTTCCACGACATGAAGGTCGTGTTGCGGTTGGTGAAGTCGTTCTCGGGGCCGCCCGAACCCGGATCGAGGTACGAGGGTCCGGGGCCGGCCTCGCCGATCCATCCGGCGTCGGCCTGCGGGGGGACCGTGTAGCCCAGGTGCTGGAGGCTGTAGAGGATGTTCATGGCGCAGTGCTTCACGCCGTCCTCGTTGCCGGTGACGAGGGCGCCGCCCACACGCCCGTAGTAGGCGTACTGGCCCTGCTCGTTCAGGAGCGAGGAGCAGGCGTAGAGCCGTTCGATGACCTGCTTCATCACCGAGCTGTTGTCGCCGAGCCAGATGGGGCCGCACAGGACGAGGATGTCGGCGGCCATGATCTCGCTGTAGAGGACCGGCCACTGGTCGTTCTCCCAGCCGTGCTCGGTCATGTCCGGCCAGACGCCGGTGGCGATGTCGTGGTCGACGGCGCGGATCAGGGAGGTGCGGGCGCCGGCCGACTCCATGACGGCGCGGCTCCTGGAGATCAGGCCCTCGGTGTTGCTGGTCTCGGGCGAGCGCTTGAGCGTGCAGTTGACGTACACGGCGCTCAGGTCGGAGTAGTCGTGTTCGGTGGCCACTGGGACAGCCTGTGCAGCCGTGGGCCGCCCCGCCACCGGGGCGCGGCCGTACGGGCGTGCCGCGCGTCGGGGTGCGGGAGCGGAAGGGCGCCGGGGCGTGCGCCGGTCGTACGCCGGGGCGGGGAACTTCCGTGGCCCGGGCACCGGTTCGCGTGCGGCGTGGGCACCGCGGCGCGGCCCGGCGGCCGCAAGCGGAACGGGCGGCGGCTGCCGGGGGCCGGAAGCCGGGTTGTTTCGGGTCCATGCGGCCGAATAGGGTCAGCGGGCCTTGGTGTACGGGAAACCGGTGCAAGACCGGTGCGGCCCTCGCCACTGTGAACGGGAAGTCCGGCTCTACTCCTGCGGGAAGCCACTGGGCGGCGCGGGGGGATCCGCATCGCCCGGGAAGGCGGAGCCAGGGCATCAGCACCCGTGAGCCAGGAGACCGGCCGGGGCGCGTTGTCCATCCACGAGGTGCTGGAGAGGTCTCCCACTCATGCATATAGCCGAGGGCTTCCTGCCCCCCTGGCACGCGGTCGCCTGGGGCGTCGCGTCCGCTCCCTTCGTCGTCCACGGCGCCCGTGCGCTCACCCGCGAGGTGAAGGCCAACCCCGAGAGCACGCTGCTGCTCGGCGCGTCCGGGGCGTTCACGTTCGTCCTGTCCGCCCTGAAGATCCCCTCGGTGACGGGCAGTTGCTCGCACCCCACCGGGACCGGGCTCGGCGCGATCCTCTTCCGGCCGCCGATCATGGCGGTGCTCGGCACGATCACCCTGCTCTTCCAGGCGCTGCTGCTGGCGCACGGCGGGCTGACGACCCTCGGCGCGAACGTCTTCTCCATGGCGATCGCCGGGCCCTGGGCGGGCTACGGGATCTACGCGCTGCTGCGGCGCTTCGACGCACCGCTGATGGTGTCGGTGTTCCTCGGGGCGTTCTTCGCCGACCTGGTCACCTACTGCGTGACCTCGGTGCAGCTCGCGCTGGCCTTCCCGGACCCGGGCACCGGCTTCCTCGGCGCGCTCGGCAAGTTCGGCGGCATCTTCGCCGTCACCCAGATCCCGCTGGCCGTGAGCGAGGGCCTGCTCACCGTCCTGGTGATGCGGCTGCTGATGCAGTCCAGCAAGTCCGACCTGGTCCGGCTGGGCGTCGCCAAGCTGACCGCGGGCCGCAGCGAGCAGAAGGCGACGGTGTGAGGGGCATGAGCCGGAACGCGAAGATCAACGGCCTGCTGCTGCTCCTGGTGGCGGCCCTCGCCGTCCTGCCGATCGCGCTGGGGCTCGGCGAGGGGAAGGAGGAGCCGTTCTCGGGCTCCGACAACCAGGCCGAGGCGGCCATCACCGAGCTCAAGCCGGACTACGAGCCGTGGTTCTCGCCGCTGTACGAACCGCCCTCCGCCGAGGTGGAGTCGGCGCTGTTCGCCCTCCAGGCGGCGCTCGGCGCGGGGGTGCTCGCGTACTACTTCGGCGTCCGCAAGGGCCGCCGCCAGGGCGCGGCCGCCGCAGCCGCCGCATCGGCCGATGCCGCCGCGGCCGATGCCGCCGCCCCGGCCGGTGCCGCAGCCACCCCCGCGGCCGCGGAGTCATAGGCGGTGCTGCCGATCGACGTGGCCGCGCACAGCAGTCGCTGGCGCGGCCGCCACCCGCTGGAGAAGGCCCTGCTGGGGCTCGGCCTGACCGTCACCGCCGTGTGCCTGCCGCCCTGGCCCGGCGGCCCCCTGGTGGCCGCCGCGACCCTGGCCGTGCTGCTCGGGCCGGCCGGGGTCCCCGGGCGGCAGCTGTGGCGGGCCTTCCGGATCCCGCTCGGCTTCTGCTTCACCGGGGCGGTGCCGCTGCTGTTCGCGGTGGGCGGGGCGGCGGGACCCGTCTCGCTGGCCCCCGACGGCCCCCGGCACGCCGCCGAGCTGCTGCTGCGTACGTCGGCGGCCTCGCTCGGCGTGCTGCTGTTCGCGTTCACCACCCCCGTCTCGGACGTGCTGCCCCGGCTGGCCAGGGCCGGCGTCCCCGCGCCCGTGGTGGACGTGGCACTCGTCATGTACCGGATCGGGTTCCTGCTGCTGGATTCCCTGGACCGGGTCAAGCGCGCCCAGGCGGCCCGCCTGGGGCACGCGGGTCGGGCGGCGGTGTGGCGGTCCCTGGCCGGGCTCGCCGCGACCTCCTTCGTCCGGGCCTTCGACCGCGCGGCGCGGCTCCAGTCGGGCCTGGCCGGGCGCGGCTACGACGGGACGCTGCGGGTCCTCGTCCCCGAGGCGGCGCTGTCGTGGCGCTTCCTCGCGGCCTCGGCGGCCCTGCTGGCCGGCCTGGTCGCGCTGACTCTCACCCTGAAGGGCGTGTACCTGTGAACCCGTTGGTGGAACTGGCCGGCGCCGGCTACGCGTACGAGGACGGCCCCCCGGTGCTGACCGGCGTGGACTTCGCCATCGCCGAGGGGCGCGCGCTGGTCCTGCTGGGCCGCAACGGCAGCGGCAAGACCACGCTGATGCGGCTGCTCAGCGGCGGCCTGCGGCCCGCCGCGGGCGAGCTGCGCCTCGACGGCAGCGCGGTGTCGTACGACCGGGCGGGCCTGACCCGGCTGCGCACCGCGGTCCAGCTGGTCGTCCAGGACCCGGACGACCAGCTGTTCGCCGCCTCCGTCGAGCAGGACGTGTCGTTCGGCCCGATGAACCTGGGCCTGCCCGTGGAGGAGGTGCGGGCCCGGGTGGACTCGGCGCTGGCGGCGCTCGACATCACGGCGCTGCGGGACCGCCCGACGCACCTGCTCTCGTACGGGCAGCGCAAGCGTGCGGCGATCGCGGGCGCGGTGGCGATGGCCCCGCGGGTGCTGATCCTGGACGAGCCGACGGCCGGCCTCGACCCCGACGGCCAGGAACGGCTGCTGGACACCCTGGCCGGGCTCCGCTCGCGCGGGACGACGGTGGTGATGGCCACGCACGACGTCGACCTGGCCGTGCGCTGGGCCGACGACGCGGCGGTGCTGACCCCGTCCGGGATCCGCTTCGGCCCGGCGCCGCAGCTGCTGTCGGACCCGGAGCTGCTGGCGGGGGCGGGCCTGCGCCAGGCCTGGGCCCCGGCGGTGGCGGCGCTGCTGCGGGCCCGGGACCTGCTGGGGGCGCAGGCGGCGGGACCGAAGACCCCGGAGGCGCTGGCCTCCTGGCACTGACGGACGGCCCGGGACGCTGCCGGCTTCCGGGCCGGCGGCTCCGGGGGCCGGTGCCCGCGGCCCCCGTCCCGGGGCTCCCTAGGATGACGGCATGTCGCTGCCGCACGCCATCCTCACCGCCCTGCTCGAGAAGCCCTCGTCGGGGCTGGAGCTGACCCGGCGGTTCGACAAGTCGATCGGGTACTTCTGGTCCGCGACGCACCAGCAGATCTACCGGGAGCTCGGCCGGCTGGAGGAGGCCGGGCTGATCCGGGCGCTGCCAAGCGAGGTGCCCGTACGGGGGCAGAAGAAGGAGTACGAGGTGCTGCCGGCCGGCGGCGCGGAGCTCGCCCGGTGGGTGGGCGAGAGCCAGGACCCCAAGGCCATCCGGGATCCGCTGCTGCTGCGGATCCGGGCGGCGGCCGTCGTCGGGCCGCAGGGGCTGGCCGCGGAGCTGCGGCGCCACCTGGAGCTCCACCGCAGGCAGCTGGCGGTGTACGAGGCCATCGAGGCCAAGGACTTCCCGCCGGAGCGGGACTCCGACGAGGACAGGCTGCGCCGGCTCGTGCTGCACGGCGGGACCGGCCTGGAGACGTTCTGGCTGCGGTGGCTGGAGGAGGCCCTCGCCGAGGTCGAGGACATGACGGGGCCCGGGCCGGAGCCGGACCGGCCCGCCGCGACGGGCTGACCCGCGGGGCTGACCCGCGGGCTGGTGTGCGGGGCTGACCCGGGCGGGCCGAGGCCGGGCACGCTGACGCCCCCGTCCCGCCCGGCAGGGGCGGCACGGGGGCGTGGCACGGGGCTTACTTGTTCAGGGAGGCCCAGAACTCGTCGAAGCTCATCAGGCCGTCGCCGTTCGTGTCCTTGGCGGCGATGACGGCGTCCGCGACCGGGCCGGTGACGAACGGGTCGCCCATCTCCGCCATGGCCTGCCGGAACTCGTCGGCCGTGACGAAGCCGTCGCCGTCCACGTCGAACCGGCCGAACGTCGTCCGCGCGCTCTCGATGTCCGCCACTGGGATCCACCCCTTCTTGGTGCTCGTTGACCGGCTCAGGGTAGCGCCAGCGGGTCGCCGCCCCGCCCCCGGGTCCCGTTCGGGCGGCAGAAAGAAATTCAATTCCCCCTCCAGAATGCGGAACACATAATTCCGCCCAAGAAATCGGAACGGGACTTGTCACGTTCCGGGGTCACGGCATAACGTACCGGCATTGCCGCCACACCGGGAGCGCAGGGCTCCCAGGGACAAGTGGCATAAAGGGCGATCACACAGGTGACGATCACAACTGACGCATCATTCGAAGTTCTGCCCTTCACCCGCACCTGCCGACATATCTGGGAAGACGGCGACCATGTGCTCATCGGAGTGAGTCCCGGAAACAGCTACTTCAGCTCCGAGCGCATCCGCAGTCTCGCCCGATGGGCGGCTCCCCGGTTCGCGCAGATCGACTTCGTCTACGCCGACCTCCACGTGGACCGTATGTTCGCCGCCTTCGGCCACAGCCCGGAGCACGCGGGCCGGCGCGCCGCGAAAGAGATCAAGGCGGTCCGGCGCCGGATCGTCAAGGGTGTCGAGGAATCCGGGCACCCGCATGCGGAGATCCGCGTGCGCGCCCTTTCCGAGTTCCAGTCGAACCCCGTCTACCAACTACTGCACCGGCGCGTCCTCCATTTCCTGGAGACTGACCCGGAATTCCGCAAGGGCTGTGAGGAGATGGCCCTGCACTTTATCGGCCCGAAGTTGCCGGAGGGTGAATCCGTCACGGCAGAGCAGTTGCAGGTGTGTTTCGACTACCTGGCGGCCGAACTCCCGTTCTTCGTGGACACCCCGAGCATTCTCGACGTTCCGTCGTCCGTGGCGGCCTACCACGTCCGGATGCCGATGACCGACGTCCTCTTCGGCCGCGGCGGGGGCCTGCGCGCCACCCGCAACCAGGCGTACGCCGTCGTACGCCCCGAGCCGGGGCCCGAGCCGGGGCCCGCGCCGGAGCCCGGGACCAGGACCAAGGCCAAGACCCACACCGAATCCGAGACCGAGGCCGAGGCCGAGAGGGGCGTCGATGAGCGTCGAGCAGCATGAGGCCGGCCGGGACCCCGCCGAGCCCCTCCTCGACTTCCCGCTGTCGCGCCGCGGCGACGTGCTGCCCGAGGAGTGCGCCTGGCTGCGGGAGAAGGCGCCGGTCGCGCGCGTCCGCACGCTCACCGGGGACCCGGCCTGGCTGGTGAGCAGCTACGCGCTGGCCAAGCAGGTCCTGGAGGACGAGCGGTTCAGCCTCAAGGACACGGCCCGGCCCGGCGTGCCGCGCCAGTACGCGCTGACGATTCCGCCCGAGGTCGTCAACAACATGGGCAACATCAACAGCGCCGGCCTGCGCAGTGCGGTGATGAAGGCGCTGAACCCGCGGCAGCCCGGGCTCCGGGACGCGCTGCACGCCGCCGCTCACGGACTCGTGGACGCCCTCGTGTCCGAGGGCGGGCCCGCAGACCTCCGGGCGGGGTTCGCCGACCCCTTCTCGGCGGCGCTGCACTGCCGGGTGCTGGGGGTGCCGTTCGAGGACTGGCGGCGTCTGATGTCGGGGCTGGACGTCGCGTTCATGACCGCACGCGAGCCGTTCGCCGACTCGGCGCTCAACTGGTACAAGGACGTGGGCTACTTCGCCGACCGGCTCCGGGAGCAGCTCGCCCTGCCCGCCGAGCAGCGTACGGGGCTGCTCGGCACGTTCGCGGGGCTGAGGGAGGCCGACCCGGAATCGGCGCACCTGACCGACGAGATGTTCGCGACGGTCGCGGTGTCGCTGTTCGGGGCGGGCGCGGTGTCCACCTCGGCGTTCCTGGTCCTCGCGGTGCTGGCACTGCTCCAGCGGCCGGAGCTCATCGGCTACCTGCGCCGGCATCCCGAGCGCATGGGGAAGGCGGTCGAGGAGCTGCTGCGCTGGAACCTTTCCGTGGGCGACGGCCTGCCGCGCATCGCGCTGGCCGACGTCCGGGTCGGGGACGTGCTCGTCAGGGAGGGCGAGCTCGTTCTGGTCCTGCTGGAAGGGGCCAACTTCGACCCGGAGGCCTTCGCCGACCCGGGCCGGCTGGACCTGGAGCGTGAAAGCCCCCACCCGCACTTGGCGTTCGGAGCCGGCCGGCACTTCTGCCCGGCCTCCGCCCTGGGCCGGGCGCACGCCGAGATCGCGCTGGAGGTGCTGGTGGACCGGCTGCCGGGGCTCCGGCTCGCGGTGCCCGCCGAGAACCTGGTCTGGCGTACGGGCTTCATCAAGCGGCTGCCGGAGCGTCTCCCGGTCGCCTGGTGAGGAGGCGGCGGCGCCCCGGGAGTTGTGCGAGCTCCCGGGGCGCCGCTGCTGACGGGCTGCAGGCGGGTCGGCGGCCGAGCTGCTGCCGGCTACCGGAAGACGCCGGTGTGGCCGAGCGAGTAGCGGCCGGGCTGCGGGTAGACGGCCAGGCCGTGCGGGCCGCCGCCCACGGGGATGCGGGCCAGCTGCCGGCCGGTGGCGGTGTCGATGGCGTACACCTCGGAGTTGTAGCGGCCCGAGAGCCACAGCACCTTGCCGTCGGCGGAGACGCCGCCCATGTCGGGGCTGCCGCCGTTCGGGAGGTCCCATTTCTTGGTGAGCTCGTTCTTGCGGAAGTCGAAGACCGAGATGGTGCCCTCACCGCGGTTGGAGATGTACATCTCGCGGGAGTCGCGGCTGATGTACAGGCCGTGGCAGCCCTTTCCGGTGGGCAGCAGCCGCGGCGTGTCGAACGCGTCGCCGCTGAGCACCCACATGCCGTGCGCCATCATGTCCGCGACGTAGAAGGTCTTGCCGTCCGGGGAGATCTTGACGTCCTGCGGCATGGCGCCCTCGAAGGGCAGCTTCTGCTTGGCGATGACCGCCATCTTCTCGGTGTCGACCTTGAGGAGTTCGCCGGAGAACTCGCACGAGACGATGAAGTAGCGGCCGTCCGCGGAGAAGTCGGCGTGGTTGACGCCGAGGCACTTCACGGGCAGCGTCTTGACCCGGTCCATCGTGTGCGCGTCGCGGAAGACGAGCTCCTTGTCCATCGAGGCCATGACGACCGCGTACTTGCCGTTCGGCGTGAAGTACAGGTTGTACGGGTCGTGCACCTCGACGGGCTCGCCCGCCTCGCCGGTGGCGGGGTCGATGGGCGTGAGGGTGTGGCCGCGGTTGTTGTTGACCCACAGGGTCTTCATGTCCCAGGACGGGACCACGTGCTGCGGCTGGATGCCGACCGGGATGGTGTCGATGACCTTGTACGTCTTCGGGTCGATCACCGAGACCGTGTTGGAGGTGGTGTTCGGCACGTACACGCGCGAGGGGAAGTCCTTGACCACCGGGGAGAGCCGGTTCGGCCGGTCGGCCGCGTACACGTCCTTCGGGTCGAGGAGCGGCGGCATCCCGGCCAGGCCGGGCGGCGCCACCGGGACCGCCTTGGCGGGCTGCCCGGGCGGGTCGGCCGGCGCCTTGGAGCCGAGCGCCTCGGCGGGGCCCTTGCTCGCCGATCCGCAGCCGGCCAGGGCGGCGAGGACCAGACCGGCCAGCAGCACGGTGGCCTTCCGGGGAAGGCGGGTGGTGGTCATGGGGTCAGCAGCTCCGTGGTGGTCACCGCGCGCAGGTTGCGGCGCGCGAGTTCTTCGAGGAGGGGCGGCATCGCGTCGACCGTGTCCGCGTAGCCGAAGTGCAGGCTCACCACCGATCCGCTGCGGATCGTCCCGGTGACCGTGCGGATGACGGCCGCGGCGCCGGGCGAGGTGAAGTCGAGGGAGTCCACGTCGTACGACAGGACGTGCGGGTAGCCCGCCCGCCGGGCCAGCTTCTTGACGAGCGCGGTGGCGTACTGGGCCTGCGAGGGGCGGAACCAGGTGCCGATGGAGCCGGTGAGCCGTTTGAGGCGCTCGGCGCAGCCGGTGATCTCGGCCTGGGCCTCCGCCTCGGGCAGCGCGTTGATCGCGAGGTGGCGCTGGGTGTGGTTGCCGAGCTCGTGCCCGCCGTCGAGGACCCGGCGGGCGAGCTCCGGGTGGGCGTCGAGCCAGCTGCCGATGGCCAGTACGGTGACCCGCGCGCCGGCGCGTTCGGCCTCGGCGAGGACGGCCCGGGCGGTGGCGGGGTCCCCGTTGCCGTGGAAGGTGAGGGCGACGCGGGGGCGGTCGCGGGGGCCGTGCGCGATCTCGTCGGGCTGGCCGGGGAAGCGGCGCGGGGCCGGAGCCGCGGCCGGGGCGCGGCCGGGCTCGGCGGGGGCGCGCCCGGCGGCCTGCCCGGCGGGGGCCGCGGAGCGGGCCGGGTCGCCCGCACCCGCCCCGCAGGCGGTGGCGAGGGCGCCGACGGCGGCGGCCGCGCCGGCGCGGAGGGCTGATCGGCGGTCCGGAGAGCAGGGCACCTGCCCATTTAAGAGGCAGATGACATGAAAGATAACGATTGACCCAATTCGGGGTGTTCGTCGAAGTGGACCCGTTCGGAGGACTCTCCGCTATCCGATCAACGAATCACGCAGAACGGTGCATTGTTATTCATGGATTGCGAGGCGAGTGGCCGACCTCACCTAGGATTTAGATGGAAACTCTTAGGCTTTACACACTTATGTCCGAGTTGGGACTTTTGGCATTCGGTCCCCCGTCTGCCATAGTCGGAACCACGGCTTCCCCATTGACCCGAGCGAAGTCGCCCGCCGAGGATCACACCCCCTTCGATCCTCGGCGCACCCATGAAGCCCCCACCGCGCCCCACCACGGCGACCAGGGGGCTTCAGGCGTATCAGCGGTCGGCCACCCTCATCTCGAACCAGGTGATCTTGCCGCGGGGCAGCAGATCGGCACCCCAGCGGTCGGACAGCTTGTCCACGAGGAAGAGCCCGCGGCCGGTGGTGTCCAGCTCGTGGACCGGCATCAGGCAGGGCAGCCCGCGCGAGGGGTCGCGCACCTCGACGCGGATCCAGCCGCGCCGGCGCAGCATCCGCAGTCCGAAGGAGCGGGCACCGGTGTGCCGGACCGCGTTGCCGACGAGCTCGGAGACGAGCAGTACGGTGTGCTCGGAGACCTGCGGCGAGAACCCCCAGAAGCGGATGACCACGTACTGGGTGAGCCGGCGGGCGGTGCTCGCCGACTCCGGCATGGACGGCAGCGTCACTTCCGCCTCGGCCGGATTGCCGTACAAGTCCAGCGCCTTGAGGCCCTGTTCGTCCTCGAGCGCCGCCATCGGCCGCACGGCGGAAGCGCTGCTGCGCTGCCGCGGCTGTTCCACACCCTCCAGGCCCGCCATGAACCCATCATGGACGGCCGACACGCCCGTCCGGGCCGTTCCGCAGGAAAACACCCCCCGCAGCACGCGGCCCCAAGGGGGTGTCCTGTCATATGCGTTGGGCATCAGGCAGCCCGCAAAACCACTCTGATCTGCGGTGACACCCTGCGCACCGACGATCACGCCGAGTGGATCAACAGGCTGCCTTAACCCTGCCTTAAGGTCTGGCTAATCCACCCCCAGGGAGGACCGACGAGTTCTCGATCCGGCCTAGAGGAACTTGGCCTTGCCCGGGCCCTCCTCGACGAAGCTGCGCATCCCGCGCTCGCGGTCCTCGGTGGCGAACAGACCCGCGAACCAGTTGCGTTCGATGGTCAGGCCGGTGTCGATGTCCGCCTCCAGGCCCGCGTCCACGCACTCCTTCGCGGCGCGCAGCGCGATGGCCGGGCCCTGGGCGAGCTTCGCGGCCCAGGCGCGGGCCTGCTCGTACACCTCGGCGGCGGGCACGACGCGGTCCACGAGGCCGAGCGCGAGCGCCTCGTCGGCCTTGACCATGCGCCCGGTGAAGATGAGGTCCTTGGCCTTGGAGGGGCCGATCAGGCGGGACAGGCGCTGGGTGCCGCCCGCGCCGGGGATGAGGCCGAGCAGGATCTCGGGCTGGCCGAGCTTGGCGTCGTCGGCGGCGATGCGGTAGTCGGCGCACAGCGCCAGCTCGCAGCCCCCGCCGAGGGCGTAGCCGGTGACGGCGGCGACGACCGGCTTGGGGATGCGGGCCACGGCGGTGAAGGCGTCCTGCAGTGCGCGGGACCGGGCGACCATCGCCGCGTGGTCCATCGTCTGCATCTCCTTGATGTCCGCGCCCGCCGCGAACACCTTCTCGCCGCCGTAGAGGATCACGGCGCGGACGTCGGCCCGGTCGGTGGCCTCCGCCGCGAGCTCGCGCAGCCGGTCCTGGGTGGCGATGTCCAGGGCGTTCATGGGCGGCCGGTCCAGGCGGAGGGTGCCGACGCCTTCGGAGACTTCGAGAGAGAGGGTCATACGGGGAAGGTTAGCGCCGGTTAACACGAAGTGGCCCGGTGCTGTGGGTCACAGCACCGGGCCACGGGTCCGCGCTCGGCGCCGCTAGGGCGCCGCGACGGGGAGGACTACTTGATCCACTCCGCCCAGTCCATGTTCCAGCCGTTGAGGCCGTTGTCCGGGGCGATCTGCTTGTCCTTGGAGTTCTTCACGACGACGACGTCACCGATGAGCGACTCGTTGAAGAACCAGGCGGCGGGCTGGTTGCCGTCACCGGCGCCGCGGACGTCCTTCAGGCCGACGCAGCCGTGGCTGACGTTCTCCGAGCCGAACGTGCCGGAGGAGGCCCAGTAGTTGCCGTGGACGAAGGTGCCCGAGTTCGACAGGCGCATCGCGTGCGGAACGTCCGAGATGTCGTACTCGCCGCCGAAGCCGACGGTGGCGCCGTTCATCCGGGTCACCTTGTACTTCTCGCTGATGACCATCTGCCCGTTGTACGTGGTCGTCGACGGGGCGCCCGCGGTGATGGGGAGGTTCTTGATGACCTGTCCGTCGCGGACGACCTGCATGGTGTGCTCGCTCGCGTCGACCGTGGAGACCTGCGAGCGGCCGATGGTGAAGGTGACCGTACGGGTCTGCTTGCCGTAGACGCCGGGCCGGCCCTCGACGCCGTCGAGCGCGATCTTGACCGTGACCTTGGTGCCCGCGGCCCAGTACTTCTCCGGGCGGAAGTCGAGGCGGTCGTTGCCGAACCAGTGGCCCTCGATCGGCACGGACGGCTCGGCCGTCACCGTGATGGCCTTCTCCACGGCCTCGGTGTTGGTGATGCCGCGGGTGAAGTTGAAGGACACCGGCATGCCCACGCCGACGGTCTCGCCGTCCTCGGGCGCGTAGTGGCCGACGAAGGTGTTCGTCGGGGTGAGGGTGGTGAAAGTGGTGTCCTTGGCGGACTCCCGGCCGGCCTCGTCCTTGGCGACCGCGTGCACCTTGTACTCGGTGGCGGAGGCCAGGTTGCGCGCCGGCTCCCAGCTCGCACCGTCCGCGGCGATCTTGCCGTCGACGGCGTTGCCCTTGGTGTCGGCGACGGTCACCGTGGTGAGCTTGCCGCCGGTGCTGGATATCTTCAGGACGCCGCTGGTCGCGACTTCCTTGGACCCGTCGTCCGGCTTGACGTTGACGACGGCCTTCGACGCCTCGTTGCCGGGCTTGGCCGCCCCGCCGGCGCCGCCGTTGCTGCCGCCGCCTCCGCCGCCGTTGGTTCCGCCGCCGCTGCACGCGCTGGTGAACAGCAGGGCCGCCCCCAGCAGGAGGGCCGGCAGGCCGGTGCGGCGGACGCGGCCGCGTATCGGCTGCAGGTTCACTCTTCTCTTCTCCCCATGTCCCCCGCGCGCGGACAGTCGCGCGCATGCCGACAGGAAATCACATGGAGATATCACGAAGAGAAACGGTCATGTCACCGTTCCGTCCCAAGTCGCGCGCCGGACGGTACGGGAACGGGCCCGCACGGCGCAGCGCGCGGGCCCGTGGGGGGACGGGTCAGACGTGCGGGACACCTTCAGGACGGTCGTCCTTGGCGTGGTCGTCCTCGCCGTGGTCGTCCTTGGCGTGGTCCTTGTCCTTGTCCTTGTCCTTGTCGTGGTCCTTCCCGTGCTCCTTGTCCTTGTCCTTGTCCTTGTCCTTGTGCTGCTCGCGCTTGTTGTCGAGCGTCACGGCGATCCGGCGGCCCGGGGTGTCGTCGGCCAGGACCAGCGGCCCCGTCACCGCGTTCGCCGGCAGCGCGTAGCCCTCGGGGACGTCCGTCTCCCGCAGGTAGTACGTACCGTTCTCCAGGTGCGCGAAGGTGCAGCCGCCCCGGTCGTCCGTGGCGCAGCCCGGCCGGACGAGGAGGTCGGAGTCCTCGCCCCGCGGCTGCAGGCCCTCGGTTCCGTTGGTCTCCTTCCAGACCTCGAACACCGCGCCGCGCAGCGGCTGCTTCGTCTTGGCGTCCTTCTTCAGGACCTCCAGCTCGCCCGCGTGACCCCGCCGGTCGTTGTCCAGCACCCCCGTGGCGCCCCGCTCGGCGTTCTGCTCCGTCAGGACCAGCGTGGCGACGGCCCGTCCGGGCAGCACGTAGCCGTCAGGGGCTGCGGTCTCGCGCCAGTAGTAGGTGCCGACCGGGACGGTCCGCTCGCACACGCCGTCGCGGCCGGTCACGCACACCGGCAGGAGCTGCTCGTCGGGGTCGGGGCCGGTGGTCTGCAGGCCCGGCACGCCGTTGCTCTCGCGCCACAGCTCGAACGTGGCCCCTTCGAGGGGGCCGCCGGTCTCGCGGTCCTGCTTGAGGACGCTCACCCTGCCGGTGACCGGCTGCGGGTCGCCGCACTCGGGCAGGTCTCCGGTGAAGGGGTAGGCGTGGAACTCCTGTCCGCCGCCCCCGGCCTGGGAGCTGGTGTGCGTGACGGAGCCGGTGGTGAAGAAGCGGCCGTTGATGCCGGGGAGGGTGACGGTGGTCTCGGAGGACTGCTCGCCCATGAGGAGGCTGCCCTGGAACTGGCCGGTGCCGGTCAGTCCGATCCGGGTGGCGTCCGGGAAGTTCCACAGCAGCCGTTCCCGGTGGGCGTTGAGCGGGTCCGTGTCGGCGATGCCGCCGCTGTAGGTGTTGATGGTGCGGGTGGGGCCGAGGACGTTGACGAGGATGGTCGCGCCCTGCGGGATCCGGGTGAAGCGGACGCCCTGCTGGACCCCTCCGACCCCGGCCAGGTCGGCGTCGACGTTGAAGACCTGGAGGCGGGAGGTGTTGTCGCCGGTGAAGAGGGTCTCGAAGCCGCTGTTGACGACGGTTCCGGTGGCCGGGCGGAGCCGGCCACCGGGGCGGGCGTAGCAGCGGCTGGCCTCCGTGAGGCGGTCGCGCAGGCCCGCGTACGGGGCGGCCGCGCCGGTGTCGTGGACGAGGGTGCCGCTGACCGTGCCGGTGAGCCGGCCCGCGTGGCGCACGACGCCGGTGTCGGCGATCAGGCGCTCGCCCTCGGCGACGGTGACGCTGCCGCCAGTGGTGAGGAAGTCCGCCCCGGCGGGCGGGGGGACGAGGGAGCCGGCGCCGACGATGCCGACGTTGTAGCGGCTGTCGAAGCCGGCCGCCTTGTCCTGGTCGAAGTCGCCGAGGACGACGACGCGGCCCTCGGCCTCGGAGGCGCGCTCGCGAACGCGGAAGTCACCGCCGACGAAGATGTTGACGGCGTTGTCCCGGCCCCGGGCGACGCCGTCGCTGCCGATCGGCGGGAACGGGTCGGGGCAGCGGCCCGGGGCGCACGGGCCGAGCCCGCCCGGCAGCGGGGCCCGCCGTACGCCCGGCGCACGGACGCCCGGCGCGCGGACGCCCTGCACCCGGACGCCCGCGTCCGGCGCGGACCGGACCTGCGCGGGTCCGGTCCCGGCCCCGCCGGGGACGGCCGCGAGGGCCGTGGAGGCCGCCGTGGCCCCGGTGGCCAGTGCGACGGCGACGGTGACCGCGAGTCCGAGGGGCCATTTCCTTGCTGACATGACGCTCCGTCCGTGTCCTGGCGCGCGTGCGCCGCTGGGCTGGGGCCAGCCCAGCGCAGGCGGCGGCGCGGCGGACGGACGACACTCCAGGCCCGCGGGATTTCCGGTAGGACAATCACCCGGGTGGTGTGGCCCTTGGTCCCGTGCGATCGGTACGGACCGTACGGCCCGTACGGTCAGCTGATGGCGGAGCCCGCGACCCAGTCGGTCCAGGACATGTTCCAGCCGCCCAGCCCGTTGTTCGGGGCGACCGTCTTGTCCTGCGAGTTGACGACCTCCACCACGTCCCCGACCAGGGTCCGGTCGAAGAACCAGCCGGCGGGGGTGTCCGAGCCTCCGCCCTTGTCGTCGCGCAGGCCCACGCAGCCGTGGCTGGTGTTGGTGGAGCCGAAGGTGTCGGGGCTGGCCCAGTAGTTCCCGTGCAGGAAGGTCCCGGAGGTGGTCAGGCGCATGGCGTGCGGGACGTCCGGGATGTCGTATTCGCCGCCGAAGCCGACCGTCTGGCCGTTCATCCGGGTGACGTCGAACATCTCCATCACCACCATCTTGCCGTTGTAGGTGGTGTTCTTCGGCGCACCGGCGCTGATCGGGAGGGTCTGGACGAGCCGGCCGTCGCGGCGGACCTCCATGGTGTGCGCGGCCGCGTCCACGGTGGAGACCTGGGAACGGCCGACGGTGAACTTGATCGTCTTGTCCTGGATGCCGTACGAGCCCGGCGCGCCCTGGACGTCGCGCAGGTTCACCCGGACGGTGACCTCGGTGCCGGGCTCCCAGTACTGCTTGGGCCGGAAGTCGAGGCGCTCGCGGCCGAACCAGTGGCCAACGATGTCGACGGCGGGCTCGGCGGTGACGGTGATGGCCCGTTCGATGTCGGCCTTGTTCACGATGGACCGGCTGAAGTTGAAGGAGACGATCATTCCGGTGCCGACGGTGGAGCGGTTCTCGGGTTTGAAGTAGCCGATGAACCGCTCCGCGGGCACGTAGGTGGTGAAGCTGGTGTGCCGGGCCTGGCGGCGGTTGTGGCCGTCGAGGGCGACCGCGTCCACGGTGTACTTGGCGGCGAGCGCGAGCTTGCCGGCCTCCGGGTCGGGGCTCCAGCTGAGGCCGTCGGGGGCGATGGAGCCGGGGACGCGTTCCTCCTGGGCGTCCTCGACCTTGGTGACGACGACCCGCTCGAGGCGGCCCTCGGGGACCCGGACCGTCAGCGGGCCCTCGGCCGGGACCCCCCTGGCGTTGTCGTCGGGGGTGATCCGGATGGCGTCCTCGGGCGCCTTCGGTTTGCCGGGCAGCTCGATCTCGACCGGGGGACGGCCGTCGTCGGTGCACCCGGCCAGCCCGCCCAGCAGGGCCGCCCATGCCGCCACGGCGGCCAAGCCCGCCCCTGCCCGCCTCGTCAGAAGTGTCACGAACCGTCCAACGACCGGGCCCCCCGGGGGAAACGTCGGCGCGGCCCACGTTCCGGGCGGAACTGTCCGGGCAGAACAGTGGGAAGGACCAGACGGGGGCGGGCCCGGGCCGGGACGCCCGGGGCCGCACCACCCCTGCCCCCGCCGGTACCCGTGAGCCGTGGAGGCGGGCAGTGTCGAGCGCAGCCGAGTACGAGGCGGTGGATACCGCCGCCATGGGGGCAGTGGAGGCCGGAGCGGCGCGGGCCGCGGACGCGGCGCCGGGCGGGCGCATCGGGGTGCAGGGCGCCGCTGCGCCCGCGCCGGCGCACGCGCCCGCGCCGGTGGCCGGCCCCGGGCCCGCGGCGCCGCCCGCGACGGCGCCCGCGGCGCCGTCGCCGGGTCCGGAGCCGGCCCTGCGGGCGGCGCGGACAGCGGCGGGGCCCCCGGTGTGGCCGGGGTCCTCGCATCCGCTGGGGGCCCGGTTTCGCACCGGTCCGGACGGCACGGCCGGCACCAACTTCGCGCTGTGGGCGCAGGGCGCGGAGGCGGTGGAGGTGTGCCTGTTCGACGCCGACGGCGCGGAGACCCGCTGCGCGCTGACCGAGCTCACGCACGAGATCTGGCACGGCTTCCTGCCCGGGGTGCGGCCCGGGCAGCGGTACGGCTTCCGCGTGCACGGCCGCTGGGACCCGTGGACGGGGGCCCGGTTCAATCCGGCGAAGCTGCTGCTGGACCCGTACGCGCGGGCCGTCGACGGCGAGTTCTCCCTGCCCCCCGAGGTGTACGGGCACGTCCGCGACTGGCCGCAGCAGTACATCGCGGACACCGTGCGCGACGACCGCGACTCGGCGCCGTTCGTGCCGAAGGGGGTGGTGGTCCACGATGACGACGACTGGGCGGACGACGTCCGGCCGAAGACGCCGTGGGCGGACTCGGTCATCTACGAGCTGCACGTGCGCGGGTTCACGATGCGCCATCCGGGGGTGCCCGAGGAGCTGCGCGGCACGTACGCGGGCCTGGCCCATCCGGCGGCGGTCGAGCACCTGGTGCGGCTGGGGGTGACGGCGGTCGAGCTGCTGCCGGTGCACCAGTTCGCACACGAGGACCACCTGCTGCGCCGGGGACTGCGCAACTACTGGGGCTACAACTCGATCGGCTACTTCGCCCCGCACGCGGGGTACTCCGCCTCCGGTACGGTCGGGCAGCAGGTCGGCGAGTTCAAGCGGATGGTGCGGGCCCTGCACGCGGCCGGGATCGAGGTCATCCTCGACGTGGTCTACAACCACACGGCGGAGGCGGGCGAGCTGGGCCCGACGCTGTCGCTGCGCGGGATCGACAACCGGGGCTACTACCGGCTCCAGTCCGACCAGCGGCGCTACGCCGACTACACGGGCTGCGGGAACACCCTGCACGCGGGGCGGCCGCACGTGCTGCGGCTGATCACCGACTCGCTGCGGTACTGGGTGACGGAGATGGGGGTGGACGGCTTCCGCTTCGACCTGGCGGCGGCGCTGGCCCGCTCGATGCACGACGTGGACATGCTCTCGCCGTTCCCGGCGGTGATCGCGCAGGATCCGGTGCTGCGGCGGGTGAAGCTGATCGCCGAGCCGTGGGACGTGGGCTCGGGCGGTTACCAGGTGGGGGCCTTCCCCCCGCTGTGGACGGAGTGGAACGACCGCTACCGGGATGCGGTGCGGGACTTCTGGCGGGGCGCGCTGCCCGACGTACGGGACCTGGGGTACCGGCTGTCGGGGTCGAGCGACCTGTACGCGTGGGGCGGGCGGCGGCCGTACGCCTCGGTGAACTTCGTGACGGCCCACGACGGTTTCACGCTGCGGGACCTGGTGAGCTACGAGCGCAAGCACAACGAGGCCAACGGGGAGGCGGGCCGGGACGGGACGAACGACAACCGGTCGTGGAACTGCGGGGCCGAGGGCGAGACGGACGACGCCCGGATCGGGGCGCTGCGGCGGCGGCAGCTGCGGAACCTGCTGACGACGCTGCTGCTGTCGACCGGGGTGCCGATGCTGGTGGCGGGCGACGAGTTCGGGCGGACGCAAGGGGGCAACAACAACGCGTACTGCCAGGACAACGAGACGGGCTGGGTGGACTGGTCGCTGCTGGGCGATCCGGCGTGGCGGGAGCTGTGCACGCTGACCGCGCGGCTGGTGGCGCTGCGCCAGGAGCATCCGGTGCTGCGCCGGCGGGCGTTCTTCTCGGGGCGGCCGCAGGGCGCGGACGGGCTGCGGGACCTGGCCTGGTTCACCCCGGCGGGCGGGGAGATGACGGAGCGGGACTGGTACGCGCCGACCGCCGCGCTCGGGATGTACCTCTCGGGACGGGACATCCCGGGCCGCGACGAGCAGGGGCGGCAGGTGACCGACGACAGCTTCCTCGCGCTGCTGCACGCCGGGGACCGGCCGCTGGCGTGGGTGCTGCCGGGGCCGCCGTGGGCGGCGGAGTACGAACTGGTGCTGGACACGGCCCGGGAGGACCAGGCCGCGGCCCCGGGGACCCGGTACCGCGGCGGGGAGACGCTGACGGTGCCGGCGCGGTCGGTGCTGCTGCTGCGGGTGGCGGGCTGAGGGGCCGGGCTGCGGCAGTCGCGGGCGGGTGGATCGGGCGGGCGCGCGCCGTCAGGCCTGTTCCACGTGCAGCAGCATCCGCTTCAGCAGGGCGGACAGGGCGGTGCGTTCGGTGTCGTCGAGGGGCTCGATCATCTCCGCCTCGGCCATGCCGCGCCAGCGCATCGCCTCGATCCACCGCTTGTGGCCCTCTTCGGTGAGCTCGACGTCGACGCGGCGGCGGTCCCCCGCCGCGCGCACCCGGCGGATCAGTCCGGACTTCTCCAGGGTGTCGAGGCGGCCGGTCATGCCGGCCGGGGAGAGCAGCAGTTCGGCGGCGAGTTCGGCCGAGGGGGCCCGCCAGGGCGTGCCGCGGGAGGCGAGGCGGTGCATGGTCTCGAACTCGAACTCCTGGAGCCCGGTCTCGGCCAGGGCCCGCTCCTTGCCGTACTTCACGTGCTTGGCCAGCAGCTGGATCCGGGTGATGACCTGCTCGGTGGGCACGTCGAAGGGCACCTTGCCGCTCCAGCGGGCGATGTGCCGGTCGACCGAGTCCTCGGGGTCCACTGCGTCCATGCGGGAAGTATCGCACCCCGCACCAGATATTTCGTTGACGAATGATTCGCTGGCGAAATACTCTCACCGGCATGACCTCGCCGATCCGGCGGCTGCTCGTGGGCCGCACCTTCGCCGCGCTCGCCTCCGCCCTCATCCCCACCACCCTCACCCTGGCCGTCGTGGGCACCGGCTCCGCCGGGGACCTCGGCACCGTCCTCGCGAGCGAGCTGCTGCCGATGCTGCTCCTGCTCCCCGTCGCCGGCGTCGCCGCCGACCGCTTCCCCGCCCGGCGGGTGGTGCTCGCCGCCGACCTGGTGCGCGCCGCCGCGCAGGCCGCGACCGGGCTCCTGCTGCTGGCCGGCCCGGTGCACATCGGTGCGCTCGCGGCGCTGGCCGCGGTCACCGGGGCCGGCGTCGCCTTCGGCAACCCCTCGGCCCGTACCCTCGTCGCCGCCGTCGCCCCGGCGCCGGACCGGCTGAAGGTCAACGCCCGGCTCGGGGTGGCGGGCGGCCTCGCCCAGATCGCGGGACCGGCCGCCGCGGGCGCGATGATGCTGGCGCTCGGAGCCGGCTGGTCGTCCCTGCTCACCGCCGCGCTGTTCGCCGGCTCCGCGCTCACCCTCGGCGGGCTGCGCACCGCGCCCGCGCCGGGCGGCCGCGTCCGGGCCGGCTTCGGCGCCGAACTGCGCGACGGCTGGACCGAGGCCCGGCGGCACCCGTGGTTCCTGGCCAACGTGCTCGCCCACGGGGTCTGGCACCTGGCGGCCGGGCTGCTGCTGACCCTCGGACCGCTGATCGCCGTCGAGAGCCTGGGCGGGGCGACCTCCTGGGTGGTCGTCGCGCAGGTGGGCACGGCCGGGCTGCTGGTCGGGGTGTGGGCGGCCGGCCGGCTGCCGATCCGCCGCCCGCTGCACGGCGTGGCCGTCGGGGCCGCGGCGCAGGCCCTGCCGCTCGCCGCGTTCGCCCTGCGGCTGCCGGTGGCGGTGACGGCGGGCGCGTACTTCGCCGCGATGTTCGGCCTGGGGGTGCTCAGCCCGCTGTGGGAGACCGAGATGCAGCGCCGGATCCCGCTGGATGCGCTCGGCCGGGTCGGCTCCTTGGACACCCTCATCTCCTTCGCCGCCCGCCCGCTCGGGCTGGCGGTGGCCGCGCCGCTCGCCGCGGCGACCGGGACGGCGGCGCCGCTGCTGGTCGCGGCCGTCCTCACCGCCGCCGCCAACCTCGGGGTGCTGCTGCTTCCGGACGTCCGCCGGCAAGCGGAACGGGAGCCCGTCCCCGCCCTGCGATGATGTGGCCTTCGTACACACGTGCAACACCCGTGCACGTGTGCCCTCGTACGGATCAGGGGTGCGCATGGCGAGTGTCGGAGTCGCGCTGCGGGAGCTGCGCGGGGCGCAGAAGTCGGCGAAGGGGGTCTCGCTCTACTCGCGCTACGTCAACCGGCCCGCCGGGCGGTACCTGGCGGCCGGCTCGTACGGGCTCGGGCTGACCCCGAACCAGGTGACGCTGGTCAGCGCCGTCTTCAGCTTCGCCGCCGTGGCCGCCGTGGCCCTCGCCGAGCCCTCCTGGGGGCTGGGGGCAGCGGTGTGGGCCGCGCTCGCCGTCGGCTTCGCCTTCGACTCCGCCGACGGGCAGCTGGCGCGGCTGCGCGGGGGCGGCAGTGCGGCCGGCGAATGGCTCGACCACGTCGTGGACTGCGCGAAGCTGACCGCCCTGCACACCTGTGTGCTGATCGCCTTCCACCGCTTCCCCGAGGCGTACGGGACGGGCTCGGCCGGCTGGCTGCTGGTGCCGCTGGGCTTCCAGTTCGCCGCGGTCGTCACCTTCTTCGGGGGGCTGCTGACCGAGAAGCTCAAGCCCAGGCCCGCTCCGGGGAGCCCGGCCGCGACGCCGTCGACGCTGCGCGCGGTGGCGCTGCTGCCCGTGGACTACGGGGTGTTCTGCCTGGTGTTCCTGCTGCTGGGCGGCGGCGGGATGTTCCGCTGGGCCTACGCGGGCCTGGGGGCGGTCGCCGCGCTGTTCCTGGTGGCGTTCCTCGTGAAGTGGTTCCGGGAGCTCAGCGCCGTTCCGCGGTGAGCGGCTGCTCCGCCGGCGGCGCGGCCAGTGCGTCCAGTGCCCGGCGCAGCTGGGTGCTGGAGGTGTGCACGGTGTAGGGGAAGTAGACGACGTCGACGCCGACGGCGGCGAAGTCCCGCTCCAGCTTGTCGCCCTTGGCGGTGCCCCGCCAGTCGTCGCCCTTGAAGATGACGTCGAAGCGGACCTGCTTCCAGGTCTCCACCTTGTCGGGGACCGTCTCGACGAACGCGGCGTCGACGTACTTCACGCTGCGGACGATCTCCAGCCGCTCGACGAGCGGGATCATCGGGCGGCGCCCCTTGGCGAGTTCGGCCATCTCGTCGGAGACGACCCCGGCCACCAGGTAGTCGCACTGGCTGCGGGCGTGCCGAAGGATGTTGAGGTGTCCGATGTGGAACAGGTCGTAGGCGCCGGGCGCATAGCCCACCCGGTACGGTCTGCGCGGCCGCGCGGCGAGCTCGGTCAAGTCCCGCTCCGTCATGTGTTACCCCCCAGCAACCACACCCCCCGGTGTGGTGGATTAGCAGACAATAGCGTGCACGTTCACTGGCGTGCCGGTGAACGAATAGGGTGACGTGCGCATCATCCTGGGGAGAAGGGGACCTCACGTGTCCACATCCGGCCACCGGCGCTTGCTGCTGGTTTCCACCAATTACGCTCCCGAGCACGCGGGGATCGGCCCGTACGCCACCCAGATCGCGGAGCACTGGGCGGAACTCGGCCATGAGACGCACGTCCTCGCCGGCATGCCGCACTACCCATCGTGGTCGCTGGAGCCGGAGTACAGGGGGGCGCTGCAGCGAACGGAGCGGCGCGCGGGGGTCATCGTGCACCGGCGCGCGCACACGGTGCCGCCCCGCCAGACCGCCGTGAAGCGGGCCCTGTTCGAAGGATCGATTCTGCTGCACGGTGCCGTGGCGCCGCCCCGGATGCGGCGCCCCCACGCGGTCATGGCGCAGATGCCCAGCCTGGCCGGCGGGGTCCTCGCCGCCCGCCTCGCGGCCAAGTGGAAGGTGCCCTTCATCCCGGTCGTACAGGACCTGATGGGCGCCGCCGCTGCGCAGAGCGGCATCAGCGGCGGCGACAAGGCGGCCGCGATCGCCGGACGCGCGGAGGCGTACGCCCTCAAGCGGGCCGCCCTCGTCGGCGTCATCCACGAGACCTTCGTCGACCGCGTCGTCGGCATGGGCGTCGACCCGAAGCGCATCCGCCTCGTGCCCAACTGGTCCCACGTACCCCAGCCGACACGGCCGCGCGGCGAGACCCGGCGCCACCTCGGCTGGGCCCCCGGCCAGACCGTCGTTCTGCACTCCGGCAACATGGGCCTCAAGCAGGGCCTGGAGGTGCTCGTCGGCGCCGCCCGGCTCGACCCGGCCGTCCGCTTCGTCCTCATGGGCGACGGCAGCCAGCGCACGGCGCTCGAGTCCCTGTCCGCGGACGTGCCGAACCTGGACATCATCCCCCCTGCCGCCGACGGAGAGTTCCCGGATATCCTCGCGGCGGCGGACGTCCTCGCCGTGACGCAGCACGCGGCCGTGCTCGACATGAGCGTGCCGTCCAAGCTGACCTCCTACTTCCAGGCCGGCCGGCCCGTCGTCGCCTCCGTCGCGGCGGAAGGCGGCACCGCCCAGGAGGTGGAACGTTCGGGCGCGGGGGTGCTCGTACCGCCGGAGGACCCCGAGGCCCTGCTGAAGGCCGTGCGGATCCTGGCCGAGGACCCCGAGGGCGCGGACGCACTGGGGGCGGCCGGGCCCCGCCACGTGGCGGCCCACCTGAGCCGCGACGCGGGCCTGGCCCGCATCGACGCACTGATAGACGAAGCACTTGGGGGTCCGCAGCCGTGATCGAGACGAACCGCCCCGCAGCGGTCCCGGCCGAGGACGAACCCGACCTCCTCAGGGACCAGTTCCGCCAGCTCCTGCGCTACCGACGGCTCCTCGGCGCAGGCATCGGAATCGGCCTGCTCGGCGGTGTCTACCTCGGCATCGACACGGCCGACACCTACGTCGCGACCGCGGACGTCGTGCTGCGCGCGCCCACCGACGACCCGTTCAACCCCAGCCTCGCCCCCGACAAGGCCATCAACATCGGCTCCGAGCGGCAGGTCGCCCTCTCCAGCTCCATAGCCGAGGAGGCCGCCAAGAAGCTCGGCGTCCCCGCGAAGGACCTCGCCGGCCTGCGCAGCGGCCTGCAGGTGACCAACCCGCCGCAGACCATGGTGCTCCGCTTCACCTACACCGCCTCCTCGCCCGGCCAGGCCGCGAAGCGCGCCAACGCCATGACCGACGCCTACCTGCTCAAGCGGCAGGAGTCCCTCGACGTCACCCGCGACAAGATGGTCAAGGGCTACCAGGAGCAGCGCGACCCCGTCGCCAAGAACCTCGACGAACTGGTCAAGCAGATCAACGCGATGCCGGCCGGTCCGGCGCGCGACGCCGCGTACAACTCCAAGACCGACCTCCAGGGCAAGGTCAACACGCTCAACAGCAACATCGCCAAGCTCCAGGCCCTGGACATGACCCCGGGCCGGGTCACCAGCGCCGCCACCCCGCCGAGCCGTGCGGACGGCCCCGGCATCCCGATGTCGCTCGCGCTCGGCGCTGCCGTGGGCCTCGCACTCGGCCTGCTCGCCGCCTGGGTCCGGCTCGTCTTCGACCCCGCCCCGCGCTCCGAGGGCGACGTCGCCCGGGCCCTGCGCGCCCCCGTGCTCGGCTCGCTGCCGCGGGACAAGAGCGCCGGCGGGCCGCTGCTCGCGGCCGGCGAGGAGGACCCGCGGCTCGCCGAGGAGTTCCGCTCGGTGGCCTTCCGGCTCGCCTACGACTCCCGCTTCGCCGACCGGCGCCGGCTGCTCGTGGTCGCCCCGCGCGGCAGCAGCGAGATCGCCGCCGCCGTGGCCGTGAACCTGGCTGCCTCCTTCGCGGAGACCGGCAAGGACGTCCTGCTCATCGAGGCCGACCTGCGCACGCCGGTGCTGGCCAGCCAGCTGCCCACCGACGCGGGCGGGCGGCCGCGGTGGAGCCGTACGGCGGGGGGCGCAGGGCACGAGAGGCCGGCGACCGGTGCCCCGGGCGGCGAGTCCGACTGGCCGGACGGGCGCCAGCTCGTCGTGGACGCCGGGGAGTCCGGCGCCTTCGACCTGATCCCCGGCGACCGGGTCCGCAACGTGGCCCGCGCGCTGACCTCGCCGCGCGCCACCCGGCTGATCTCCGAGGCC
Source organism: Streptomyces sp. NPDC046876 (assembly GCF_040645035.1). Classification (NCBI taxonomy): domain Bacteria; kingdom Bacillati; phylum Actinomycetota; class Actinomycetes; order Kitasatosporales; family Streptomycetaceae; genus Streptomyces; species Streptomyces sp. NPDC046876. The sequence continues at coordinate 60,716 of NZ_JBEYXK010000019.1, forward strand.
GACTCCCCCAACTCCACCGTCGTGGTGCTCGCCCCGCCGGTGCTCTCGTACGCCGACGCGCTCGCGCTCGTCGACCGCGTCGACGGCGTCCTCGTCGTCTGCGACCCGCGCGCCGTCCACCGCACCGACCTGTCCCGGATCCGCGAGCTCATCACCGGCGCCGGGGGCACCGTGCTGGGTGCGGTGGTGCACGGGCCGCTGCCGGACGAGAAGCCGGGCCGCGGCAAGGGCAAGGGCAGGGACAAGGACAAGCCGAAGGGTGCTTCCGCCGCGCCGCAGCCGGAGCGGCAGCGTCCGGTCCCGCCGCCGGCGCAGCAGCAGCACATACCGGGCGACGGCACCGACACCGTCGCGCTGCGCACGGTCCGCACGGGCCGCAGATGAGCCGGCGCGGTCTCGCCGCCGTCGCCTCGGTCCTGGACCAGGCCGCCTCCAGCGCCACCAACATCCTGGTGCTGGTGCTGGCCGCCCGGCTGTCCACGGCGGCCGGGTTCGCCGACTTCTCGATGGTGTACGTGGCCTTCAGCGTGCTGCTCGGGCTGAACATGGCGTACGTCGGCCAGACGGTGGTGCTGGAGAAGGACGGGACGCGGCTGGGCGGGGCGTGCCGCTCGGGGCTCACCTTCACCGCCGCCGCCTCCGCCGCCGCCGGGGCCGGCCTGGCCCTCGTCGGCCTGGTGCTGCCCGGGGCCGGCGGGTGGGCCTTCCTCGCGCTGGGGCTCGTACTGCCGCTGGTGCTCGTCCAGGACGGGCTGCGGTACTGCTTCTCCGCGCTGCGCCGGCCCGAGCGGGCACTGGCCGCCGATGCGCTGCGGCTCGCGTGCGCGGTCGCTGCGCTCGCCGTGCAGCCCGAAGGGGCCCCGCCCGGGCGGCTGGTGCTGGTGTGGGGCCTGTCCGCGGTGCCCGCGCTCGCGCTGGGCCTGGTGCTGCTGCGGCCGTACGTGCGCGGGGCGCGGGCCGAGCTGGGGCCGTACCTGCGGCGGGGGCACCTCGGGCAGCGGTTCGTGGTGGAGTTCGCCGTCGGCAACGGCTCCAGCCAGCTGGCCGTGCTCGGGCTCGGCGTCTTCGCGACGCCGCTCGCGGTCGGTGCGCTGCGCGGCGCGACCACGGTGTTCGGGCCGCTGAACGTGCTGTTCAACTCGGCGAACGCGTTCGGGCCGCCGGTGGTGGGGCGGGCCGACGACAAGCGGGGGGTCGTCCGGCTGACGGCCGCGATGGGCGCGGCGCTGGCGGTGGTCGGCGGGGCGTGGGCAGCGGTGCTGTACGCGCTGCCGGCGGGGGCGGGGCGGGCCCTGCTCGGGGACACGTGGGGGGCCGTCACGATCCTGCTGCCGGCCACGGGCGCGCAGTACGCGGTGATGGGCCTGGGCACCTGCGCCCTGCTCACCCTGCGGGTGCTGGCCCCGAAGGCCACCCTCTCCCTCCAGCTCACCTTCTCCCTGCTCTCGGTGGGCCTCCTCCTCGGCGGCTACGCCCTGTTCGGCGTCGGGGGCGCGGCCTGGGGCCTGGCCCTGGGCTCGGCCCTGAAGGCCGCCGCCGCCTGGACCCGCGTATCCCGCCTCCCCGCTCCCGCGGCCCAGCCCGTCCCATGAACTCCCGCTGCGCGGAGCCCCTCCCCGCCCCGCCCTTTCTCCGTATCCCGGGACGCAGCCCCGGCCCCCGCGCAGGGGCTCCGCCCCCGCACCCCCGCGCCTCAATCGCCGGCGAGGCTTGATCACCCCCGACCACGGCCGTCACGCCGCCCGGCCCCTCCAGCCCCGCCGGCGTTTGAGGCGCAGGCTCAGGGGCAACGGCGCCGCACACGACGAACCGCACCGCCCGCACCTCCATCGCCGGGCGGCTTGATCACCCCCGACCACGGCCGTCACGCCGCCCGGCCCCTCCAGCCCCGCCGGCGTTTGAGGCGCGGGGGCTCGGGGGCAGCGCCCCCGCAACAGCGCCGCACCCGACGAGCCGCACCCCCCGCGCCTCCACGCGGCGCGGGCTCGGCTCAGCGGAGGGTGGTGGCGCGGTCCGTGCGGTGGGTGGCGATCAGGGCCAGGCAGAGGGCGGCTATCGCCACGCGGCCGGAGGCCTGGAGCAGCGGGCCGCGCAGAAGGATGAACGAGTAGCCGGCCACCAGCGGGACGACCACCGAGATCAGGCTGCCCGGAGGCGAGCGGCGGGTCGCGCGTTTGGCGTAGCGGCGGTCGACGCGGGCCGACCCGTAGCCGATGGCCAGGAGGCCGGCCCCCATGCCCAGGGGGCCGAAGTCGAGCCACAGTTCGGCCCAGACCGGCGACGAGAGGTTGGTGTTGACCGTGCCCATCCACTGGCCCACCATCACGCCCGTGTCCCGCGGCTTGCCCGGCCACACCGAGCGCGGCACCGCGAAGAGCACGGATCCGGCCAGCTGGCGGCCGTAGAAGTGGCCGGGGCCGGAGTTCGAGAAGGTGATGGTGTTGGCGAACATGCCGATCTGGTCGTAGTCCTTCAGGGCCAGCGGCTCCAGGAACGACGTGGTCTCCACCGGCTTGTAGTTCTTCTCGTCGTAGCGGAAGCGGTCCGCGAACGGGAAGACGAGCAGGGCCACGACCACGGCCATCGACAGGGCCACCCGGTACATCGCCGCGCTCACCGGGAAGACGGTGAACAGCATCGCGAACATGACCGTCAGGAACCAGTAGCGCGGGTTCGAGATCGGGTTGTTGACCACCAGGTTCAGCCCGCACAGCGCCGCCCACGTGAGCAGGATCGACACCTTGCGGCGGGCGTACTTCGAGGTGATCAGCCACCGGGTGTACAGCAGCCAGGCGAGCAGCGCCGGCACGGTGCCGAAGCCGCGCAGCAAGGCCTGCCCGGCCTGGCCGTCGCCGTTGGAGACGCCCGCCTCCTGGATGCCGGCGATGATCTCCTGCCGGCTGGAGAAGAACACCGCCGGGCCGCCGAGCTTCACGATGAACGCCGCACTGCACAAGAACGCCAGCACGGTGAGGAGTTGCAGCCGGCGCCGGTGCGCCATGACGGGCCGGCGCTCCTTGCGGGAGCCCCCGGCGCGCCCGGCCGGCCGGTGGCGGGCCAGCAGCACGCCGACGTCGTACGCGGTGCAGCCGAGCAGGACCAGCCCGATTGCGACGGTGAGGTCGGAGCGGGGGCCGACCACCGGGGTCGGGACCCGGCCCAGGACGGCCTGGGCGAGCGGGGCGACGCCCATCGCCATGTAGACGAACAGCCAGAAGGAGCCCTGCAGGAGTTTGCGGCGGCTGGTCAGCACCATCGCGGAGAGCCGGGCACCCGCGTACATGGTGAGCAGCAGCTGCAGCCAGAAGGCGGCGTCGCGCTGGCCGTCGCCGGACTGTCCGGCGACGAACAGCGGGAGGAAGACGGTGAATCCGAGGATCAGCGGGACGGACAGGGCCCTCGAGAGCAGGGTGCGCGGGGTGGTGACGCGGCCCCAGCGGTCGGGGTCCTCGCCGTCGGGCGGGCCGGACCGGAAGGCGGCGGCAAGGGGTTTGCGTATGTCCGTTGCCACTGCTGCCCCCACCCCTGTGCCTGATCCGCGCGCAGTCTAGTCTGAGCGGGCGGCCCCCGGGGAGGCGCGGCCGGGGGCGAACGACGAGGGGCGAGCGAGCGTTGCGTGATCTTCCTTCCTTCACGCTGACCGGGTACGACAAGGGGCGCGGGCTGCTGGTGCAGGCGCTCTGGTTCGCCGTGATGAACACGCTCTTCATGGCGTGGTTCTGCCCGGCCCGGCTGCGGGTGGCGCTGCTGCGCGCGTTCGGCGCGCGGATCGGCGAGGGCGTGCTGATCCGGCACCGGGTGCGGGTGCTGTGGCCGTGGAAGCTGACCGTCGGGGACCACACGTGGATCGGCGAGGGCGCCTGGCTGCTGAACCTGGAGCCGGTGACCATCGGTTCCCACGTGTGCATCTCGCAGGAGGCCATGCTGTGCACGGGCTCCCACGACCACCGGGCCGCCGACTTCCGCTACCGCAACGCGCCGGTCACCGTCGAGGACGGGGCGTGGGTGGCGGTCCGGGCGACGGTGCTGGCCGGGGTGACGGTGGGCCGCTGCGCGGTGGCCGGGGCCGGCTCCGTGGTCCACAGAAACCTTCCTGCACTGACCCTGCAGACCATGGACGGGCGGCGCCGTCCCGTCGAGGAGCCCAAGGCCGAGGAGCCCAAGTGAGAGTCCTGCACGCGGTCACGCTGCACTCCCCCTCGCACGCGTTCGGCGGGCCGGTACGGGTCGCGCTGAACCTGGTGAAGGGGCTGCGGGCCCGCGGCCACGAAGCGGGGCTGGTGGCCCTCGGCGAGGGCTTCGGCGAGCCCTGGCCGACCTCCGTCGAAGGGGTCCCAGCGAAGCTGTTCCCGGCGCGCCGGCTGCTCCCCCTGGGCTTCAGCGGCATCGCCTCGCCGGCCCTTCTGGCCTCGGCGGGCCGGCTCGTACGGGAGGCGGACGTGGTCCACGTCCACCTGGCCCGGGACCTGGTGACCCTGCCGGTGGCGCTGGCCGCGCTGCGGGCCGGGCGGCCGCTGGTGCTCCAGACCCACGGCATGGTGGACCCGAGCGGGAGGCTCCTGGCCAAGGTGCTCGACGCGGTGGCCGTACGCCGGGTGCTGCGCGGCGCGGACCGCGTGCTGTACCTGACCCCGCACGAGCGCGCCGGCCTCGACGCCGTCGTGGGCGCGCCGCTGCCGGCGGCGGTCCGGCTGGTCAACGGCACCCCGGCGGTGAAGGACGGCCGCCCGGCCGTGGCCGGCCCGCCGCGGATCCTGTACTCGGCGCGGCTCCAGGCCCGCAAGCGCCCGGTGGACTTCGTGGACGCGGCCCCGGCGGTCCTGGAGGCGCACCCGGACGCGGAGTTCGTGGTGGCCGGCCCCGACGAGGGCGAACGGGCCTCGGTCCTGGCCCGGATCGCGGAACTGGGCCTGACGGACCGCTTCACCGTCCCCGGCCCCCTGTCCGGCGACGGGGTGCAGGACGAGCTGCGGCGGGCGCACGTGTACGTACTGCCGTCGGTGGACGAGCCGTTCCCGATGTCGGTGCTGGAGGCCCTCGCCGTGGGCGTGCCGTCGGTGGTGACGCACTCCAACGGCCTGGCCCGGGACATCGCCACCGCCGGGGCCGGCCGAGCCGTCGAACCGGGCCCGGCGGGGGTGGCCGCGGCCGTCCTGGAGCTACTGGACCCCACGGCCAACACGGCCGCGTCCGCGGCGGCGCGCACCCTGGCCGCGCAGTCCTTCTCCATGGACGCCGTCCTGGACACCCTGCTGCCCGTGTACGAGGCGGCGCTGCGGCGCTGAGCCGGGCGCTGTCGGTGGGCCGCCGTAGCCTCGGTCCGTGGGGATCTACGTGGTCGACGTGGCGGCCGAGGACTGGGCCGAGGGCGAGGTCCGCGGGCCGCTCGCGGCTGCGCTCCGCGAGGAGTTGGCGCGGCGGGGGCTGGGGGGGTTCACGCCGCCGGCGCGGGGAGTCCGGGGTGCGGATCGGCCTGGCCGGCCCTGGTGGGCCACGCCGTTCGGCCGCCGCGCCCGGGTCAAGGGGCTCGGGGCTGCCACGGCCTTCGAGGAGAAGGTGAACCGGCCGTACGACGCCTTCGAGGCGTTGTGCCGGGACCGGCCCGACGGGCAGCGGTGCCATGACGCGCTGCTCGACTGGGAGCTGCTGATACCCGTCGACTTCGACGGCGTGCTCGTCCTGCCCGTGCCGGCCGAGCTCGACGGGGGCCCGGCCCGGGTCCGCAGTGCGCACCGCGCCGCCGAGGCCGGGCGGGAGTTGGCCGCTGCCCTCGACCTGCCGGATGCGGTGCCGCGGGACGGCGGGAACCTCGCCCTCACGAACTGGTTCTCCGGGCCGGCCGTACGGGAGGCCGCGGGGCGGTGGCCGGGGGCGTGGGTCGAGCAGCCGGACGCGGCGTACTTCACCGCCCTCTACCTGGGTGCCGCCGAGCACGCTCTGCGGCGCGGCTGCCCCATCGCCTACGGCTGACGCCACGGCCGTTTGCCACAGGGGGCGGCGGGCTCCGCGGCCCGGCCGTGCCTTCCGCTGCGCGGAGCCGTTCCCCCGCCCCGCCCCTTCCCGAAACCGTGGCCTGCGGCCCCGGACCCGCTCGCCTCAATCGCCGGCGCGGCTCAAAGAACGGGGCTCCGCCCCGGACCCCGCGCCTCAAACGCCGGCGAGGCTGGATTTTTGGCCGGGCGGCGCTGGATGGTGCCAGCGAGCTGAGTAGTGCCGACGCGCTGGATACTGCCGGCGGGCTGGAATCGTCGCGCAGCGGCACCATGCAGCCCGCGAGCGGCACAATCCGGCCCGCGCGGCGTTTGAGCGCACCGGGCGCGGAGCGGCCGGGTCTTCCGGCTCCCGCCGGGCCCATCCCAGCCCCGCCGGCGTTTGAGGCGGGCGGGGGCCAGGGCCGCAGGACCCGGTTTCGGGAAGGGGCGGGAAGGGGCGGGGAGGGGAGCGGCTCCGCGCGGCGGGAGGGGGTCGCTGGGCGGCTCACCGGCCTGGCGGTTCGATCCCGTCCAGCGGGGCGGCGCAAAATGGGCGGATGATCATCGACAGTGGTGGGGACGCGGCGACGCGGCAGGCGTGGGCGGCGATCGGCGGAGCGGCCGGGGCGGCCGGGCGGGTGGGGTACACGGGGACCGGGGTGCTCGGTACGGGCCGGCTGCCCGTGGCGGAGTTGGCCCGGGCGACGGTCGGGGTCTGCTCCCTGGCCGCCGCCGAGCTGGCGACCGTACGGGCCGGCGGCAGCCCGGGGTCCCTCGCGGCGGACCTGCCGCCGCTGGTGGTCGACGAGGGGGCCGTGTCGACGGCGTTCGTCAGCGAGCGGCATCTGCGGGTGCAGGGGCGGGCCCCGGTGAGCTTCGCACCGCTGTCGGGGTTCTGGCGCACCGGCGACGGCTGGCTCCGTACGCATGCCAACTATCCTCACCACCGCGCGGCGTTGGAGCGGGCGCTCGGTGCGACCGGCGGGGAACTGACCCCGGAGGCGCTGCGGGCGGAGCTCGCCGGGCGGGCCACGGTGGAGGTGCAGGAGGCGGTGTACGCGGCGGGCGGGCTGGCCGTGGCCGTCGCGGACGGGTTCGGGGCGCCGCAACCGCTGGTGGAGATCCGGGAGACGGGCGGGCGCGGGCGGGCGCTGGGCCCGGGTGCGCTGCCCGCTTCGGGGGTGCGGGTGCTCGACCTGACCCGGGTCATCGCCGGGCCGGTGGCCACCCGCACGCTCGGGCTGCTCGGCGCCGACGTCCTGCGGGTGGACCCGCCCGGCCTGCCGGAGGCGGACGACGCGCACGCGGACACCGGCTTCGGCAAGCGCTCGGCGCGGCTGGACCTTGCCGACCGGGCGGACCGGGAGGTGTTCCGGGAGCTGCTGGCCGGGGCCGACGTGGTGGTCTCGGGCTACCGGCCGGGGGCGCTGGACCGGTTCGGGCTGACCGCCGAGGAGCTGGTCGCGGACCGGCCGGGTCTGGTCGTCGCGCAGGTGTGCGCCTGGGGGTGGCACGGCCCGTGGGCGGGGCGGCGCGGCTTCGACTCGCTGGTGCAGGCCGGGTACGGGATCGCGGCGGCCGAGGCCGGGACCGACGGGGTGCCCGGGGTACTGCCCGCGCAGGCGCTGGACCACGGCACCGGGTATCTGCTGGCCGGCGGGGTGCTGCGGGCGCTGGCGGAGGGCGGGGGCCGCGTGCTCCGGTTCTCCCTCGCGGGTACGGCCTCCTGGCTGGTCCGCGACATCCCGCGGGAGGCCGGGGCCGATTCCGCCGCCGCCGGGTCCGGGGCGTACGACGCGGAGCGGTGGCTGCGGGAGGCGGATTCGGGGTACGGCAGGCTCCGCCACGCCGCCCCGCCCTTGGCCGTGGGCCCCGCCGACTGGCCGACGGGCCCGTCCCGCTGGGGCACGGACGAGCCCCGCTGGCTCCCGGCCTGACGGCCGGTGCCTTCCGGTTCCCCACCCGGCCCCTTCCCGCTGTGTCCCATGGCGGCTTCGCCGCGGGCGGGTCCTGCGGCCCCGGCCCCCGCCTGCCTCAATCGCCGGCGCGGCTCAAAGACCGGGGCTCCGCCCCGGACCCTCCCCCAGCTACCGCTGGGGGTACCCCCAGCCTCAAACGCCGGCGAGGCTGGATGGGCGTTACGCCGGGAGCCAGGCGTAGCAGCCCGTGGAGGTGAAGTCCGTGGCGCCCGCCGGGATGGTGGCCGTGATCCTGTCGCCCGGCTTCGGGGTGGTTTCCGGGCCCGAGGCCAGGACCGCGCCGTCCTTGCCCTTGGCCTCCCAGGTGCAGGCGGGGCTCTGGGTCAGCGCCCGGTAGGTGCCGGGGGCGGGGGCCGGGCGGGTGCCGTCGGGGAAGCCCTTCGCCGCCGCGTCCAGGATCGGCTTCTGCTCCGGGCACAGGTACGGGATGGCGTCCTTCGCGCCCGGGATCTCCCCGGCGATGACGGCCCCGGTCGCCGCGTCCTTGTCCCGCTTGGCGGTGCGCTCCACCCGCTGGCAGGACTCCTGCCCGGTCTGCAGGACCGCCGCCGGGTCCATCTTCTCGGGGACCCGCCCGCTGAGGTACTGCTTCTCGTTCGGCTTGAAGCTGCCCGTCTTCGGGGTGAGCTTCGCGTCCGGGAGGACGGGCCCGGTCGGCTTCGCCGCGGGCGTCGCGGGCGCCGCGGAGGCGTCCGCCGGGTCGGGGGCCGAGGAGGAGGCCGGCGGCTTCGGCTTGGCGGCGGCGTCGTCGGACGAGCCGCTGCCCGAGCTGCAGGCGGTGAGGGTCAGGGCTGCGGCCAGCAGGACAGCAGCCGCGGCGGGGCGTCGGTACATCAGTGGGGCTCCCGTACGGGCCGGTGGGGTGACGGCGGTGCGGGGCCCGGCCCGGAAGGGGCGGCCGGGCCCCGCAGTGCCGTCGGGCGGTTACTTCGGGCCGAAGGTGAGGACGAGCTGCGGGGCCGCGTCCGCCGCCGTCGCCTCCGCGGACCAGATCCACAGCGGGTCGGTGCCGGTGCTGGTCAGGGCCATGCTGTAGCTCCCGCCCAGGACCGCGGAGAGCGCGGCGGTGTCGAGCTGGGTGCTCTGGACCGCCGAGCCGTCCGGGATGGCCGCGAACGTGCCGAGCGGCGTGGTGCCGAGCGTCGGCTTGGTGGTGAAGGACGTCCCCGTGCCGCTCCAGGTGCCGGTGACCGGGACCACGGACACGGTGTCGGCGGTGCCGGCCCCCGTCTGGGTGGTGGTCTTGACCTGGAGGGCGGCGGACTTCAGGACCTGGCCGGCCGGTGCGGCCGGCAGGTTGAAGCGCAGGTACGTCTCGTACGCCGGGTTGCCGCGGACGGCGAGCGAGGTGGCGGCGCCGTTGGCGGCGCTCGGGGCGCCCTGGTTGACGTAGGTGTCCTCGGTCGGGGAGACCTTGGAGACCGTGTCGGCGGGGGCCTTGGCCAGGTCGAAGTGGTTCTTGACCTGGGCGGCGGTGAGCACCTTGCCGTAGACGGCGGTCTCGTCGATCTGCCCGGCGAAGAAGTTGCTGGTGGGCTTGGTCGGCCAGGTGCTGAGGTTGTCGCCGCCGACGTGCCAGTAGCCCGCGTACGACGCCGAGTCGGTGTAGCCGGCGGTGCCCTTGCTCTGGCCGTCGACGTACAGCGCCATGCCGGCCGGGCCCTGGGTGGCGACGACGTGGTGCCACTTGTCGTCGTTGTACGTGTCGAGCAGGCCCGTGGAGACGGTCCGGGTCGAACCGCTGTACACGCCGAACACCAGACGGCCGGTGTTGGTCATGTAGATCTGCTTGTCGTACGAGGTGCTGTTGCGCGTGGTGTTGTTGCCGAAGCCGATCAGCTTGCCGCCGCGCGTGGTGTTCGTCTTGAACCAGGTCTCGAGGGTGTAGCTGCTGCCCACCGTCTGGCGGTGGTCGCTGTACACCTGCTGGCTGGTGCCGTTGAAGCCCATGGCCGTGCCGGCACCGGTGACCGCGCCGGGCGTCTGGCGCAGTGCCGGGGCGTTCACCTGGACGCCGCTGGTGTTGCCGCCGTCCGAGGAGTCGGCCACGTACGGACTGGAGGTGTCGTCGTAGCGCCAGTACAGCTGGGCGCCGTCCGCGCGGACCTGGTTCGGGTACGCCTGCGCCGAGGCCGGCACCGTCACGGAGGCGGTGGCCGACAGGGCGCTGGTGTTGCCCGCGCCGTCGGTGGCGGTCACCCGGTAGGTGTAGGTCTGGCCGGCCTTGACGGTGGTGTCGGTCCAGGAGGCCTGCGGCCGCTCGAACTCCAGGGAGTCGGCGGTCATCGTCTGGATCGGCGTGGACGAGCCGTTGCGGTAGATGCGGTAGGTCAGCTTGCTGTCGTCCGCGTCGTAGCTGGTGCGCCAGCGCACCTGGACCTCGCCGGGCTTGACGCTGGCGGCGCTGGCGACGGGGGTGGTCGGGGCGCCGACGTCGCCGCTGGAGGCGAAGCGGGTCAGGGCCTGCTGCTCGGCGCCGTTGACGGTGGTGAACTCACCGCCGACCCACATGTACTTCGTGTCGCCCTTCTCCGCGACGGCCATGACGCGCGGGCCGATGCCCTCGCCGAGGCCGTCGTTGGTGTCGGGGAACCAGCCGAGCTTGCGCGGGCCGCGCACGAAGCCGTCCACGGGGGCGGGCGCGGCGCCGGTGTGGTCGGTCGGCTGGGCCAGCAGGTGGTGGCGCTTGCCGTCGGGGTACTCCAGCTCGGTGGAGCAGTCGTGCGCGTGCGAGGAGCTGTAGAGCACCCCGTCGTACGGCAGGACGAACTGGGTGGCGCCGAGGCAGCGGTCGCGCCACTTCTCGGTGAAGTCGCTCAGGCGCAGGCCGATGCGGCCGTCGAAGACGCCGCCGCCGGAGCCCTCGTTGGCGGTGTAGAAGCCGCCGTCGTCGGTGGCGATCGACTTGACGACCGAGTTCGACGGGATGGTGGAGTAGGTCTTGGCGACCTTGCCGGTGGCGGCGTCCACCACGGCGAGCGCGTGGGTGTTGGAGCCGTTGACGGAGAAGAAGTCGCCGCCGAGCAGGACGTTCTTGCCGTCCGGGGTGAGCGTGACCGCGCGGCCGGGCTCGTCGGCGTTGGCGGTGAAGGGCTTGATCGCGCCGGTGGCGGCGTCGACCGCGGCGAACCGCTCGCGGGTCTGGCCCTCGACGGTGCCGAAGTCGCCGGCCGCGTAGAGGGTGTCGTCGGAGACGGCGAGCGCCCGTACGGTGGCGGGGAAGGCCGGGTGGAAGGAGGCCTTGGGGGTGCAGCTCTCGATGTCGATCGCGGCGACGCTGGAGACCGGGGTGCCGTTGACGGCGCCGAAGTAGCCGCCTGCGTAGAGGGTCTTCTTGTCCTTCGACACGGCCAGCGCGCGCACGGTGGCGGTGCCGTCGCCGATGGTGAAGGCGAGCTTGCAGGGGGTCGGGTTGCCCGTCGCGGCGTCGAGCGCGACGAAGTTGACCGCCTCCTGCTCGGTGCCGGAGCCGCCGGCCGGCGGCCGGACCGCCGAGAAGGTGCCGCCCGCGAAGACGGTCCCGTTCGCCTGGGCCATCGCCCAGACGACCCCGTTGGGCTGCCAGGTGGGCAGGCTGTCGGCGGTGAACGCCACGGGCGGGGTGATGGCGGAGGCCTGGGGCATCAGCACCACGCCCAGCCCGGTGCCGGCACCGGCGAGTGACAGGACGAGGGCAGCTGTCAGCCCTCTGGATCTACGCATGAACCCCCCAGGGCTGTCGCCCGGTTCTGATGGCTGGAACTATCCGAACAGCCATATGTACTGGCGCAGACTACGGCTCACGCGAAGCCCGGTCACCTCCCCCGTCCCCGGCAGGGAGGGCGCACTGCGGACATACGGCAGGTTTGGCCCGGTCACGCACGCGAAGACCTGTGACGATGACCGGGACACGGCAAATCGTAGGCGAAATATAAGGCTTCAGCGGTCGATACGGACGGTTGCACCGGCCAGTTGGTCCTCGACCTGGCGGATGTCGGCGTCGACCATGATCCGGGCCAGTTCGGCCACCAGGACCGTCGGCTTCCAGCCAAGCAGCTCCTGCGCCTTGGAGGCGTCGCCGATGAGGGCGTCGACCTCGCTGGGGCGCTCGTACTTGGCGTCGTAGCGCACGTGCTCGGTCCAGTCCAGGCCCGCGTGGGCGAAGGAGGACTCGACGAACTCGCGCACGGTGGCGGCGACCCCGGTGGCGACGACGTAGTCGGTCGGCTCGTCCTGCTGGAGCATCCGCCACATGGCGTCCACGTACTCGGGCGCGTAGCCCCAGTCGCGGACGGCGTCGAGGTTGCCGAGGTAGAGGTGCTCCTGGAGGCCGGCCTTGATCCGGGCGACGGCGCGGGTGATCTTGCGGGTCACGAAGGTCTCGCCGCGGCGCGGGGACTCGTGGTTGAACAGGATCCCGTTGACGGCGAACATGTCGTACGCCTCGCGGTAGTTGACCGTGGTCCAGTACGCGAAGACCTTCGCGGCGCCGTACGGGCTGCGCGGGTGGAACGGGGTGTCCTCGTTCTGCGGGGGCGGGGTGGAGCCGAACATCTCCGAGGACGAGGCCTGGTAGATGCGGGTGTCCACACCGCTCGCGCGGATGGCCTCCAGCAGCCGCAGCGCCCCGAGGCCGGTCACGTCGCCGGTGTAGAGGGGGGCGTCGAAGGAGACGCGCACGTGCGACTGGGCGCCCAGGTTGTAGACCTCGTCGGGCTGGATCTCCCGGAGCAGGTTCACGAGCGCGACGCCGTCGGACAGGTCGGCGTGGTGCAGGACGAAGGACCGGTTGGCCGTCTGCGGGTCCTGGTAGATGTGGTCGATCCGCTCGGTGTTGAAGCTGGAGGACCGCCGCACGAGCCCGTGCACCGTGTAGCCCTTGGACAGCAGGAGCTCGGAGAGGTAGGAGCCGTCCTGCCCGGTGACGCCGGTGATCAGTGCGGTCTTGCCCATGTGGGGTCCCCCCTTGGGATCGTTGCTATGTGTGGTTCTGAGGCTGCGGCGCCTCGAGGCCGGCGGGTTCCGGTCCGGCAGGCCGGGACCGCCGTACCGCCTGGTCTCGCGGTCGGGCACAAGGCCGTTGGCCCGGCCCCGTGGGCTGGATGCGTACCGTACACGTCCCCGCGCCACGGCCTTCGGGCGGTGCCGCTGCGCGGGGCCGCCGCCCCTCCCCGCCCCTTCTCCCCCGGCTACCGCTGGGAGGTGCCCCCAGAAACCGCGGGGCTCCGCCCCCGGTCCCCGCTCCGGTCCCCCCGTTCCGGGCGCTTCGCGCCCGGAACGCTCAAACGCCGCGCGGGCTTGGATCAACCGCGGCGGCGGACTGGCATCATCGGCGGTATGACAAGTTCGCTGCCGCTGCTGCCCCCGAACGCCCGCGTCTTCGTCGCGGGCCACCGCGGCCTCGTGGGGTCCGCGGTCGCCCGCCGCCTGACCGCCGACGGGCACGAGGTGCTCACCCGGGGCCGCGCCGACCTCGACCTGCGCGACGCCGCCGCGACCGGGGCATTCCTGCGGGACGTCCGCCCCGATGCGGTGGTGCTGGCCGCCGCCAAGGTCGGCGGGATCATGGCCAACAGCACCTATCCGGTGCAGTTCCTGGAGGACAACCTCAAGATCCAGCTCAGCGTCATCGGCGGTGCGCACGCCGCCGGGGTCGGCCGGCTGCTGTTCCTGGGCTCCTCCTGCATCTACCCCAAGCACGCCCCGCAGCCCATCGGCGAGGACGCCCTGCTGACCGGACCGCTGGAGCCGACCAACGAGGCGTACGCCGTGGCGAAGATCGCCGGCATCGTCCAGGTCCAGTCGTACCGCAAGCAGTACGGGGCCTCGTACATCTCGGCGATGCCCACCAATCTCTACGGCCCGGGCGACAACTTCGACCTCGAGTCCTCGCACGTGCTGCCCGCGCTGATCCGGCGCTTCCACGAGGCGGCCGCCGAGGGGCGCGAGGAGGTCACCCTGTGGGGCAGCGGCACCCCGCGCCGCGAGTTCCTGCACGTGGACGACCTGGCGGACGCCTGCGCGGTGCTGCTGAACGGCTACGACGGCGACGAGCCGGTCAACATCGGCTGCGGCGAGGACCTGACGATCCGGGAGCTGGCCGAGACCGTCGCCGAGGTGACCGGCTTCGCGGGGCGCCTGGCCTGGGACACCTCCAAGCCGGACGGCACCCCGCGCAAGCTCCTGGACGTCGGCCGCCTCACCGCGCTGGGCTGGAAGCCGCGGATCGCCCTGCGGGACGGCATCGCCGCCACCTACCGGTGGTGGCGCGAGCAGGGCTGAGCGCGGGGCGGGACGCACCGGGCGGTGGCCCTCAGTACGCTCCGCGTCCGTCGACGACGGCGCGGATCGTACGGCCCATGACGTCCATGTCGCTGGTGAAGGACCAGTTGTCGACGTACTGCAGGTCGAGCTGGATCGTCTCGTCCCAGGACAGGTCGGAGCGGCCGCTGATCTGCCACAGCCCGGTCATGCCCGGCCGGACGGTCAGCCGGCGCAGCTCGACCTCGTCGTACCGGGCCACCTCCTCCGGCAGCGGCGGACGCGGCCCGACCAGCGACATGTGCCCCGTCAGCACGTTGAACAGCTGCGGCAGTTCGTCCAGGGAGGTGCGGCGCAGGAGCCGGCCGACCCGGGTCACCCGGGGGTCGCGCCGGATCTTGAACATCAGGCCGTCGTTCTCGTTGGCCCCGGTGAGCTCGTCCTTGAGCCGGTCCGCGTCGACGACCATGGTGCGGAACTTCCACATGGTGAAGGGGGTGCCGTCGCGGCCGATGCGCTGCTGGCGGTAGAACGCCGGGCCGCGGGAGCCGAAGCGGATCGCGAGCACGATCGCGAGGAAGAGCGGGGAGAGCAGCAGCAGCCCGAGGGCGGCTCCGACCCGGTCCAGGGCGGACTTGAGCACGGTCTGGACGCCGCGGCTGACCGGCGGCACCACGCGCAGGACGGCGAGCCCGCCCGCGGAGAGGGTCTCCAGCCGCTTGACGGAGACCTCCACGAGGCCGGGGAAGACGGCCAGGTCCAGCCCCGCGTCGTGCAGCGCCCACGCCACCCGGCGCAGCCGCTCCCCCGCGATCCGTGCACCGGGGGCCACGAGGACGAGGTCGGCGTGGTGGCTGCGGACGGCGCCGAGCACGGCGTCGGCGTCGGCGGCCGGGGCGCCGGGCGCCTGGGCGGGGAGCCGGGCCGCGACGGGCACGCCGCTGTCGAGGGGGCCGGGGCCCACCGGGACGACGCCGACGACGACGTACGGGTGGTCGGTGCGGGCGGCGAGGTGGGAGATGACGGATCCGGCGGCCGCAGGCTCCCCTATCACCAGCACCCGGCTGACGGCCTGGGCCTCGCGGCGGGCCGCGGAGAGGTGGCGGTAGGTCAGTTTGTGGCAGGCCACGGTGATGAGCAGGGCGGGCACGAGGGCGCCGAGGGCGGCCAGCCGTGGCGTGCTCTCGCCGGTGACCACGCGGGCGACGGCCAGGACACCGATCAGAATCAGCCAGTCGTGGAGGACCGGCAGCACTCCGCGGGACTCGCCGAGCGCCCGGTTCGCGTAGCGGCGGCGCACGGTCTGCACACCGGTCCACGCCAGGGCGGCGCCGAGGGCGCAGTACAACGGCCGGACCTGCTGCGCAGCCTGGAAGACGAGCCCCACGGGCACGGCCGCGCCGAGGATGTCGGCGGCGACGGCGGCGGGCAGGTACCAGCGGGCCTTGTCGCCGATTCGCCGCACCGGGGCAGCAGCAGGCTCAGCCGCCGCTCCGGCCACTCTTTGCGCAGGAAAATGGACATGCCTCATGGGCCCCCCTGGCACGTGGTCATGTGACGGTGGCGCATGCCCGTGGCTTCCCCTGGCCCGGGCTGATGGCGCACCGGGAAACAGTACGACAAACAGACTTACGCCATGTACCGATTGCCCGAACGGGTGCCCCTGTTGCTCAGGCGTCGACAACCGGTACCAGTTGTTCCGGATTTCGACGGCGGAAGCTCCCACACGAAGGTGAATGGTTCGGATACCGGATACGTCTGCACGGTCAACGAACCCTTTCCGGCCAATCTTTTGACGCGGCCCTGACATCGCAGCCGACAGGTGGCACTCTTCGATCCGTTCATCGCACCAGCCCTGCTCTGCCCGGAGGCCCACCCAGCCGTCCGGAACCCCCCTTGCAGAAGGAGTCTGCGTTGAGTCCCACCCCCCACAGGCGTGCCCAGGCGGCCGGCGCACTCGTCGCCGCGGCCGCGCTGCTCGCCGTCGGCATCCAGGCCGGCACCGCCTCCGCCGACGCCACCGCGTCGCAGGGCCTGACCTCCGCCAAGTCCAACCCGGGCGCGGCCCCGTACCAGCTGAGCCCCTCCGAGCGTGCGACGCTCATCACCGAGGCGAACTCGACGACCGCCGCGGCGGCCAAGGCCCTCGGCCTCGGCGGCCAGGAGAAGCTCGTCGTGCGCGACGTGGTCAAGGACGCGGACGGCACCACCCACACCACGTACGAGCGGACCTACGCCGGCCTGCCCGTACTCGGCGGCGACCTGACGGTCCACGCCAAGGGCGGCGTGACCAAGAGCGTCACCAAGGCCACCCAGCACGAGATCAAGGTCGCGGACACCGACGCCTCCGTCACCCCGGCCTCGGCCGAGGGCCAGGCGGTCTCCGCGGCGAACTCCGCCGGCTCCAAGCAGTCCAAGCCCGCCAAGGGCGCCCGCAAGGTGATCTGGGCGGCCGAGGGCGCGCCCGTCCTCGCCTACGAGACCGTCGTCAGCGGCCTCCAGGACGACGGCACCCCGAGCGAGCTGCACGTGGTCACCGACGCCAAGACCGGCGCGAAGATCACCCAGTGGCAGGCCATCGAGACCGGCACCGGCAACACCATGTACAGCGGCCAGGTCCAGATGGGCACCTCCGGCTCGGGCAGCAGCTTCACGCTGACCGACGCCGGCCGCGGCGGCCACAAGACGTACAACCTCAACGGCGGCTCCTCCGGCACCGGCACGCTGTTCACCAACAGCACCGACGTCTGGGGCAACGGCAGCGCCTCCAACAAGGAGACCGCCGGCGCGGACGCCCACTACGGCGCCCAGCTGACGTGGGACTACTACAAGAACGTCCACGGCCGCAACGGCCTGCGCAACGACGGCGTGGCCCCCTACAGCCGGGTCCACTACGGCAACGCCTACGTCAACGCGTTCTGGGACGACTCCTGCTTCTGCATGACGTACGGCGACGGCACGAGCAACACCCACCCGCTGACGTCCATCGACGTGGCCGCCCACGAGATGACCCACGGCCTGACCTCGGTCACCGGCAACATGACCTACAGCGGTGAGCCCGGCGGCCTGAACGAGGCGACCTCCGACATCATGGCGGCGGCCGTCGAGTTCTACGCCAACAACCCGCAGGACGTCGGCGACTACCTCGTCGGCGAGAAGATCGACATCAACGGCGACGGCACCCCGCTGCGCTACATGGACAAGCCGAGCAAGGACGGCGGGTCGAAGGACTCGTGGTACTCCGGCATCGGCAGCATCGACGTCCACTACTCCTCGGGCCCGGCCAACCACTGGTTCTACCTGGCCTCCGAGGGCTCCGGCGCCAAGGTCATCAACGGCGTGAGCTACAACTCGCCGACCTCCGACGGCCTGCCGGTCACCGGCATAGGCCGCGACGCCGCCGCCAAGATCTGGTTCCGCGCGCTGACGGTGGGCTACTTCAAGTCCAACACGAACTACGCGGCCGCCCGTACGGCGACCCTCCAGGCCGCCGCCGACCTGTACGGCGCCGGCTCGGCCACGTACAACAACGCGGCGAACGCGTGGGCGGCCATCGCCGTCGGCCCGCGCATCAACGACGGCGTCACGGTCACCCAGATCGGCAACCAGACCACCAAGGTCAACACCGCGGTGAGCCTGCAGGTCCAGGCGACCAGCACCAACCCGGGCGCCCTGAGCTACGCGGCGAGCGGCCTGCCGGCCGGCCTGTCCATCAACTCCTCGACGGGCCTGATCTCGGGCACGCCGACCACCACGGGCACGTCCAACGTGACCGTGACGGTGACCGACTCCGCCGGCAAGTCCGGCACGTCGTCCTTCACCTGGACGGTCAGCACCAACGAGCAGAACGTGTTCGAGAACACGAACGACTACACGATCAACGACAACTCCACCGTCGAGTCGCCGATCACCGTGTCGCGTTCGGGCAACGCCCCGAGCACCCTCAAGGTGGACGTGAACATCGTCCACACCTACGTCGGTGACCTCCGGGTCGACCTCGTCGCCCCCGACGGCACCGTGTACAATCTGCGCAACCGCACGGGCGGCAGCGCGGACAACATCGTCCAGAGCTTCACCGTGAACGCCTCCTCCGAGGTCGCGAACGGCGTCTGGAAGCTGCGGGTGGCGGACCTCGCCAGCCTCGACACCGGCTACATCAACAGCTGGAAGCTCACCTTCTGACCCCTCGGGGCTGGTGAGGCCTGACGGCTGACACAACGCGGGGCCGTCCGGGAGGGAACCTCCCGGACGGCCCTGTTCCATGCGGTGGGACGCCGACCGTCAGGGCATCGCCTTGAAGATCGAGTCGAACATGTCGCCCTCGTGCTCCTCCTCAGGACCCTGCTGCTCGTCCTGACCCATGTGCTCCTCGGAGCCCTGCTCCTCGTCCCGGCCCTGCTGGTCCTCCGGGGCCTGCTGCTCGTCCTGGCCCTGCTGGTCCTCCGAGGCCATCTGCTCGTCCGAGCCCTGCTGGTCCTCCGGGCGCATCTGCTCGTCGCGGCCCTGCTGCTCCTCGGAGCCCTGCTGCTCGTCCTGGCCCTGCTGCTCGTCCTGGCCCTGCTGCTCGTCCGAGCCCTGCTGGTCCTCCGGGGCCTGCTGCTCGTCCTGGCCCTGCTGGTCCTCCGGGCCCATCTGCTCGTCCCGGCCCTGCTGGTCCTCCGGGGCCTGCTGCTCGTCGCGGCCCTGCTGGTCCTCGGAGCCCTGCTGCTCCTCGGAGCCCTGCTGCTCGTCGCGGCCCTGCTGGTCCTCCGGGCGCTGCTGGTCGTCCTGGCCCTGGGGCTGGTCCTGGCCCTGGTGCTCCTCGCGCGGCTCGTCGTCATCGTCCTTTGCGATGATCTTCGTCGCCATGCCCGCGGGGCGGTAGTCCGGGCTCACCCGGGCCACGCGGCTGCGGTAGTCGCCGTAGAGGCCGTCGCCCCGGTCGTCGTACCGGTCGTCCCAGCGGTAGTCGTCGCGGCGGTCTTCGTCGACGTGGCGCGGCTGGAAGAACACCGAGCGGACCGCCACGTTGTGGACCTCGTCGCCCGGCTCCAGCGTCCGCGTCGACCGCTCGTTGCAGCCGCGCTCCCGGTAGAGCACCGCGATCGCGTTCGTATCGTTGCGCACCGCCGTGGCGGGGTGCTCGCGCGAGGTGCCGTTCAGCTCGTAGCAGGTGTCGTGGTCCGCCGGACGGAGCTCGCGGTATTCCCGGAATCCGTCGTCGACGATGTACTCCAGCCGGCCCGCGATGCGGCCGTCGTCACCGCCGGCCAGTGCGGTGCCGGCTGTGGGAAGGACGAGGCTGAGGGCTCCGAGGAACGCAACGGCAGTAGGGCGAAGGCGCATGGGGAGGCGATCCGTTCTGGTGGGCACTGGATGCCGGTCCGGTGGCATCCAGCGGGCAGCGTAGGAGCGCGGCCCACCGCGAAATCGGTTCGGCATGCGCAGGCGTTCGCAGGTTCACCCGCCCGGCGCGCCCCATGGGCCCATACGGCAGCCCGGGGCGCGCCCGATCGGCCGTACGGCCCGTCAGGCGGCGGCGCGTTCGCCCGCCTGGGCCGCCGCTTCCCGCGCCCCGGACACGGCACCGCCGGCGCCCTGCGCCGCCCCGGCCCCGGCCCCGTTCGCCGGCCGCGGGCGGACGAGCAGGACCACGGCCAGCGCACCGAGCAGACCCATCACGCCCGAGGCCGTGAAGGTGTCCCGCAGCCCGGACGCGAAGGCCTCCTCGATCCAGGACCGCGCGGCGGGGGCCGCGGCCAGCAGCCGACCCGCCCCGCCGGAGGCGAGCACCTCGGCAGTGCCGTCGGCCTGGCCGGAGCCCGCGAGCCCGTCGGCCAGCCCGGTGTGGAAGAGGGAGCCGAGGACCGCGACGCCGAAGGCCATGCCGAGCTGGCGCGCGGCGTTCAGCGCACCGCCGGCCATGCCCGCCCGGGCCGGGGCCACGGAGCCCATCACGGTGGCGGCCAGCGGCGGGAGCGCCGCCCCGACCCCCACGCCGGTCAGCACCAGGCCGGGGACCAGGGCCGGCCAGCCGTCGCCCGCGTCCAGCATCCAGCCCTGGAGCAGTGCGCCCGCCCCGATGAGGAGCAGGCCGCCGCCGATGGTCAGCCGGGCCGGGACCCCTTGCAGCAGCCGCCCGGCCGCCGCGGAGACGAGGAACGCGGCCAGGCTGAGCGGCACCA
Source organism: Streptomyces sp. NPDC046876 (assembly GCF_040645035.1). Taxonomy (NCBI): domain Bacteria; kingdom Bacillati; phylum Actinomycetota; class Actinomycetes; order Kitasatosporales; family Streptomycetaceae; genus Streptomyces; species Streptomyces sp. NPDC046876. Next base: position 81,071 of record NZ_JBEYXK010000019.1, read on the forward strand.
GCACCAGTCCGGCGCCCACGGGGCCCATCCCCTCGACGGACTGCAGCCACAGGGACACGTACATGAGGTACGAGAACGCGGCGCCGGACAGCAGCAGGGCCGCCGCCATGACCCCGGTGAAGGTCCGGTCGCGGAACAGCGAGAGGTCCAGCATCGGGTGGGGGCTGCGCAGTTCGGCGACGGTGAAGACGGCGAAGGCGGCGGCGCCCAGGCCGAACAGCACGAGCGTGACGGGAGCGCTCCAGCCGTCCTCCCCGGCCCGGATCAGCGCGTACGTGACCAGGCCCGCGCCCGCGGTGAAGGCGGCCATGCCGGGCAGGTCCAGGCCCTGGGTGTGCGGGGCGCGGGACTCGGCGACCGCCTTGAGGGTGACGTACACGGCGAGCGCGCAGACGGGGAGGTTGACGAAGAAGATCCAGCGCCAGCCGAACTGCTCGGTCAGCAGCCCGCCGAGGATCGGCCCGGCCGCGGCGGCCGCGCCGCTGACCGCGCCCCAGACGCCGAAGGCGACGCCGCGGTCGCGGCCCTGGTAGGCCTGGCTGAGCAGGGCCATGGTGGTGGCGAACATCGCGGCGGCTCCGACGCCCTGGACGGCGCGGAAGGCGATCAGGGCGCCGGGCCCCTCGGCCAGTCCGCAGGCGAGCGAGGAGACGGCGAACAGGGCGAGCCCGCCCAGGTAGACGGAGCGCCGGCCGATCCGGTCGGCGAGGGAGCCTGCGCCGAGCAGGAGGGCGGCGAGGGCCAGGGCGTAGCCGTCCATGACCCATTGCAGGGCGGCGAAGCCGGTTTCCATGTCGGAGGCCATGTCGGGCAGGGCGACGGTGACGATCGTGACGTCGACCAGGAGCATGAACGCTCCGAGGCACACCGCCGCCAGGGGCAGCCATTTGCGCATGCGGATCTCCTCGGGTGGGACGGGAAGGACTCCAGCCTCGCGGGCGCCGCCCCGGATCACCCACCCGCGGCCCGCTCGCCGGCGGATTTCGCGCACGAGGAGCCCTGTCATGATGGAAACCATGAATCCCGCGCAGTTCGATGTCCTCGACCAAGCCCTGATCCAGGCTCTGATGGTCGACGGCCGGGCCTCCTTCCGCCGGATCGCCCAGGTGCTGGAGGTCTCCGACCAGACGGTGGTGCGGCGCTACCGCCGGCTGCGGACGTCCGGCGTGATACGGGTGGTGGGGCTGCCGGTGGGCCGCCGGGTCGGGCTGTTCGAGTCCTGGCTGAGGGTGCAGTGCGCGCCCGACGCCGCGGTCGCCGTCGCCGAGGCGCTGGCCCGGCGGCCGGACAGCGCCTGGGTGAAGCTCACCTCCGGCGGCACCGAGATCCACTGCCTCACCAAGGCGCGGACCAGCCAGGACCGCGACCTGCTGCTGCTGGAGAAGCTGCCGCGCACGCGGCGGGTGACCGGGGTCAGCGCCCAGACCATCCTGCGGGTCTTCCGCGGCGGCGCCTCGTGCTGGAAGGGCCTGGACGTGCTGCGGCCCGACCAGGTCGCCGCGCTGGAGCCGCCCGCTCCGCAGCCCTCGTCCGAGCGGTACGCCCTGGACGCGGAGGAGCTCGCGCTGCTGGCGGTCCTGGGCCAGGACGGCCGGACGGGCCACGCCGAACTGGCGCGCGCCACCGGCCTGTCGGAGTCGACCGTACGGCGCCGGCTGGAGCGGCTGCGGGAGGAGGGCGCGCTGTACCTGGACGTGGAGCTGATCCCGGCGGTGTTCGGGTACGAGACCGAGGCCTCGCTGATGCTGACCGCGGCCCCGGCCCGGCTGGCGGAGGTGGGCGAGGCCCTCGCCGGGCATCCGGAGGTGGCGTTCGCCGCGGCCGTGACGGGGGCGACGAACCTGAAGGTCTCGCTGGTGTGCCGGGACACCGACGCGCTGTACACGTACCTGACCGAGCGGATCGGCTCGGTGCCCGGCATCCAGCAGGTGGAGGTGATCCCGACCCTGCGGACGGTCAAGCGGGCCGGGATGCTGGTGGAGGGCGGGCGGCTGGTGGACCCGCCGCCCGCCCCCTGACACCGCGGCCCAGGCCGCAGCCACAACCGGAGCTACAGCCGGAGCCGGTGCCGGCTAGCGCAGCAGTACGCCGTCCTGCGCGCCCGCGTCACCGGCCGCGCCGGCGTCCGCCGGGGCCGCGACCAGCCCCAGTTCGGCCGGGGAGGCCAGCAGCGGGTGGGCGGGCAGGATCCGGACGGTGTAGCCGAAGGGCCCGGTGCGGTCGAGGGCGAGCGGGCCCTCGTACGTCCAGCGGCCCTCCAGGTCCGGTCCGGCGGCCGGCTTGAGCGGGAACGGCCGCCCGCCCTGGATCACGTCCTGCGCGTCCACCCGGCCCGCGACGGCCTGCACCTCCACGTCCTCGGGCGCCAGCGCGTCGAGCGCCACCCGCACCCGCAGCGTGAGGGTGGCGCCGAGTTCGGCGGTGCCGTTCACGGGAGCCGCGGCCAGCGCCTCCACGTGCTCGACGGCGAGCTGCGGCCAGGCCGCCCGGACCCGGCCCTTCCACCAGGCCAGGTCCCGGGCCGCCGCCGGGTTCAGCGCCCGGTGGGCGCGCGCGGCCGGCGCGTACAGCCGCTCCACGTACTCGCGCACCATCCGCCCGGCGAGGACCTTGGGGCCGAGGGAGACCAGGGTGCGCCGGACCATCTCGATCCAGCGCACGGGCAGTCCGGTGCGGCCCGTGCGGTCGTAGAACCGGGGCGCGACCCGCTGCTCGATCAGCTCGTAGAGGGCGGCGGCCTCCAGGTCGTCGCGCCGGTCCTCGTCCCGGCCGAGCCCGTCGGCGGTGGGGATGGCCCAGCCGAAGTCCGGCTCGAACCACTCGTCCCACCAGCCGTCCAGGACCGACAGGTTGAGGCAGCCGTTGAGGGCGGCCTTCATCCCGCTCGTACCGCAGGCCTCCAGCGGGCGCAGCGGGTTGTTCAGCCAGACGTCGCAGCCCGGGTAGAGCTTCTGTGCCATGGCCATGCCGTAGTCGGGCAGGAAGACGATGCGGTGGCGCACCCGCGGGTCGTCGGCGAAGCGGACCAGCTCCTGCACGAGCCGCTTTCCGCCGTCGTCGGCCGGGTGCGCCTTGCCCGCGACGACGATCTGCACGGGCCGGTCGGGGTCCAGCAGCAGGCCGCGCAGCCGCTCGGGGTCGCGCAGCATCAGCGTGAGCCGCTTGTACGAGGGCACGCGGCGGGCGAAGCCGATGGTGAGGACGTCCGGGTCGAGGACGTCGTCCACCCAGCCGAGTTCGGCGTCGGCGGCCCCGCGCTGGCGCCAGGAGGCCCGCAGCCGCTCCCGTACCTCCAGCACCAATTGCTCGCGCAGTCCCCGGCGCAGGTCCCAGATGTCCTGGTCGGCGATGTCCGCGACGGCGTCCCAGCGCTGGGAGCCGCCCACGGAGAGGGCGTCCTCGGTCCGGCCCGCGCCGATCTGGCGCGCCCCGAGCCGGACGACCTCGGGGGCCACCCAGGTCGGCGCGTGGACGCCGTTGGTGATGGAGGTGATGGGGACGTCGGCCGGGTCGAATCCCGGCCACAGCCCGGCGAACATGCCGCGGCTGACGGCGCCGTGCAGGGTGGAGACGCCGTTGGCGCGCTGGGCCAGGCGCAGTCCCATCACGGCCATGTTGAACACGCCCGGGTCGCCCCCGGGGTAGGTCTCGGCGCCCAGGTCGAGGATCCGGTCGACGGGCAGGCCGGCCAGCTCGGCGCCGGTGCCGAAGTGGCGGGCGACCAGCGCCCGGTCGAAGCGGTCGATGCCGGCGGGGACGGGGGTGTGGGTGGTGAAGACGGTGCCGGCCCGGACGGCCTCGACGGCCGCGTCGAAGCCGAGGCCGTGCTCCCCGTCGAGTTCCCTTATGCGCTCGAGCCCGAGGAAGCCCGCGTGTCCCTCGTTGGTGTGGAACACCTCGGGGGCGGGGTGCCCCGTCAGGGTGCAGTACGTGCGCACCGCGCGCACGCCTCCGATGCCGAGCAGCATCTCCTGGAGCAGGCGGTGGTCGCTGCCGCCGCCGTAGAGCCGGTCGGTCACCTCGCGGGCGGCGGCGTCGTTGTCCTCGACGTCCGAGTCGAGCAGGAGCAGCGGGACCCGGCCGACGCGGGCCTGCCAGACGTGGGCGTGCAGGGCCCGGCCGCCGGGCAGGCTCAGGGACACCCGGGCGGGTGTGCCCTCGCCGTCGCGCAGCAGGGACAGGGGGAGCTCGTTGGGGTCGAGGACGGGGTAGTGCTCCTGCTGCCAGCCGTCGCGGGACAGGGACTGGCGGAAGTAGCCGTGCCGGTACAGCAGTCCGACGCCGATGAGGGGGACGCCGAGGTCGCTGGCGGCCTTGAGGTGGTCGCCGGCCAGGATCCCGAGGCCGCCGGAGTACTGGGGCAGGGCGGCGGTGATCCCGAACTCGGGCGAGAAGTAGGCGATGGCGGCGGGCAGGCCGGCGGCGTCCTGGTGGGTCTGGTACCAGCGGGCGCCGTGGACGTAGTCGTCGAGGTCGGCGGCGGCGACGGCGAGGCGGCGCAGGAACCGCCGGTCGCCGGCCAGCTCGTCGAGCCGGGAGGCGGATGCGGAGCCGAGCAGCCGGACGGGGTCGCCGCCCGCTGCGTGCCAGCCCTCGGGGTCGACGGATTGGAAGAGTTCGCGGGTCTCCGTGTGCCACGACCAGCGCAGGTTGCGTGCGAGGTCGGCGAGCGGCAGCAGGGGTTCGGGGAGTACGGGGCGTACGGTGAATCGACGGATAGCCTTCACGCGTTCCACCTTCGCAGGCAATGGCGGACAGGAGCGGCCGCACCACGCTGTGCGCCCGCGCAACAACACCCCCGGAAGGCTAGCCGCGGCCGCGGTCCTGCTGCCACGGCGCCTCGGGCGGCCCTCGACCGCATTGCGAGGCTCGCTCCTTCGTGTGGTTCCGGTGGCCCCTGGGACGGGTTGTGTTCCCGGCGCATGCGGGGGGCTTTCCCGGCGTACCTCCGGTAGTCCCGATGGACTTGACGGAGCCTGGCCGGAAGTCGGCCAAGGGCTTGGTGGAGGCCTCAGGACTACGTACGAGTAGTTAACCAAGTGCGCGGATTGGGCGCGTCGAGAGTGGGAAGGGCTCCCCGCGTACCTGCACGGCACACCTCGCCCAACCCTCTCCCGCCACCCGAGTGAACGCGGACAGGAGCGGCCATGCCCGCAGCCGAGCCGTCTTCCGAGCGGCTAGAAACAGAGCGAACAGAGCGTGCACTACCGGCCGGCGTCGTCCCGGCCGGGCTGTTGACACCGAGCCCTGCGAACTGCCCCCAGGTGATCCCATCATGATCGGTCGCATTCCCGTCCTGGACGTCCGCCCCGCCGTCGACTGCGGTGCCAGACCCGCCAAGGCGGTGGTGGACGAGGTCTTCGAGATCTCCGCCACCGTGTTCCGCGAGGGCCACGACGCCGTCGCCGCCCACGTCGTGCTCCGGGACCCGAGCGGCAAGCTGCGGCCGCCGGTGCCGATGCGCGAGCTCGCCCCCGGCACCGACCGGTGGGGGGCCCGGGTCTCCGCCGACGTCGAGGGGAGGTGGACGTACACCGTCGAGGCCTGGAGCGATCCGCTGGCCACCTGGCGGGCGCACGCCGCGGTGAAGATCCCCGCCGGGATCGACCCGGGGCTGACGCTGCTGGAGGGGGCCGAGCTGTACGAGCGGGCCGCCGCGAGGATCCCCAAGCGGGACGGGCGGGCGCACGTCCTGGCCGCCGCCGAGGCGATGCGCGACGAGGACCGGCCGGTCTCCGAGCGGTACGAGGCCGCCCTCGAGCCCCTGGCCGAGGAGGCGCTCGCCCGGCGCCCGTACCGGGAGCTGGTCACGGCCGCCAAGGGCCTGCCGCTGCTCGTGGAGCGCAAGCGGGCGCTGTTCGGCTCCTGGTACGAGATGTTCCCGCGGTCCGAGGGGGCCGTCGTCGAGCCCGGCGCCGCGCCGGTGAGCGGAACGTTCGCCACCGCGGCCGAGCGCCTTCCGGCCATCGCCGCGATGGGCTTCGACGTGGTGTACCTGCCGCCGATCCACCCGATCGGGAGCACGTACCGCAAGGGCCCGAACAACACACTCTCGGCGGGAAGTTGGGATCCGGGGGTGCCGTGGGCCATCGGCTCCACCGAGGGCGGCCACGACGCCGTCCACCCCGAGCTGGGCACGCTGGAGGACTTCGACGCCTTCGTCGCCCGGGCCCGCGAGCTCCAGCTGGAGGTCGCGCTGGACTTCGCGCTCCAGTGCTCGCCCGACCACCCGTGGGTGGAGAAGCACCCCGAGTGGTTCCGCCACCGCGCCGACGGCACGATCGCGTACGCCGAGAACCCGCCGAAGAAGTACCAGGACATCTACCCGATCCACTTCGACACCGACATGGCCGGCATCGTCGAGGAGACCGTCCGCATCCTGCGGCACTGGATGAACCACGGCGTCCGCATCTTCCGGGTGGACAATCCGCACACCAAGCCGGTCGTCTTCTGGCAGAAGGTGATCGCGGACATCAACAAGACGGATCCGGACGTGATCTTCCTGGCCGAGGCCTTCACCCGGCCCGCCATGATGCGCGCACTCGCCGCGATCGGCTTCCAGCAGTCCTACACGTACTTCACCTGGCGCAACACCAAGGCCGAGCTGACCGAGTACCTGACCGAGCTCTCCGACGACCGCTCGGCGTCCGTCATGCGGCCGAACTTCTTCGTCAACACGCCGGACATCCTGCACGCCTACCTCCAGCACGGCGGCCGCCCCGCCTTCGAGGTCCGCGCCGTCCTCGCCGCCACCCTCTCCCCCACCTGGGGCGTCTACGCCGGCTACGAGCTGTGCGAGAACACCCCGGTCCGCGAGGGCAGCGAGGAGTACATGCACTCCGAGAAGTACGAGCTGCGGCCCCGCGACTGGGCCGCAGCCGACCGCGACGGCACGACCATCGCCCCGCTGATCACCACGCTGAACCGGGTGCGCCGGCGCAACGCCGCCCTGCAGCAGCTGCGCGACATCCATTTCCACTCGACCGACAACGACCAGGTGATCGCCTATTCGAAGCGGGCGGGCACCAATTCCGTACTGGTGGTCGTCAACCTCGATCCGCACCACACCCAGGAGGCGACCGTCTCGTTGGACATGCCGGCACTCGGCCTCGACTGGCACGGGTCCCTCGCGGTGCGCGACGAGCTCACCGGCGAGACCTATCACTGGGGCAGGGCGAACTACGTGCGCCTAGAGCCGGGCCGCACACCCGCGCACGTACTGGCCGCTCTGCGACCGTCCCCGCCCACCGGAGGGTCACCCACCACATGATGATCAACGATCCCGTCCACGACACCTTCGAGGACACCCCAGCCAAGGACCGCGACCCCGACTGGTTCAAGCGGGCCGTCTTCTACGAGGTCCTGGTCCGCTCCTTCCACGACAGCAACGGCGACGGCGTCGGGGACCTCAAGGGGCTCACGCAGAAGCTGGACTACCTGCAGTGGCTGGGCGTCGACTGCCTCTGGCTGCCGCCGTTCTTCGCCTCGCCCCTGCGGGACGGGGGCTACGACGTCTCCGACTACACCTCCGTGCTGCCCGAGTTCGGCGATCTCGCCGACTTCGTGGAGTTCGTGGACGCCGCGCACCAGCGGGGCATGCGGGTGATCATCGACTTCGTCATGAACCACACGAGCGACCAGCACGAGTGGTTCCAGCAGTCCCGCAAGGACCCGGACGGGCCGTACGGGGACTACTACATGTGGGCGGACAACGACAAGCAGTACCAGGACGCCCGCATCATCTTCGTCGACACCGAGACGTCGAACTGGACCTACGACCCGGTCCGCAAGCAGTACTACTGGCACCGGTTCTTCTCGCACCAGCCCGACCTCAACTACGAGAACCCGGCCGTCCAGGAGGAGATCATCTCCGCCCTGCGCTTCTGGCTGGACCTCGGCATCGACGGCTTCCGGCTCGACGCCGTGCCCTACCTCTTCGCCGAGGAGGGCACCAACTGCGAGAACCTCCCCCGCACCCACGAGTTCCTCAAGAGAGTGCGCACCGAGATCGACGCGCACTACCCCGACACCGTCCTGCTCGCCGAGGCCAACCAGTGGCCCGAGGACGTCGTCGACTACTTCGGGAGCTACGCCGCCGGCGGGGACGAATGCCACATGGCGTTCCACTTCCCCGTCATGCCGCGCATCTTCATGGCCGTGCGAAGAGAGTCCCGCTACCCGGTCTCCGAGATCCTGGCCAAGACCCCCGAGATCCCGGACCGCTGCCAGTGGGGCATCTTCCTGCGCAACCACGACGAGCTGACGCTCGAGATGGTCACGGACGAAGAGCGCGACTACATGTACGCCGAGTACGCCAAGGACCCGCGCATGCGGGCCAACATCGGCATCCGGCGCCGGCTCGCCCCGCTGCTCGACAACGACCGGCACCAGATCGAGCTGTTCACCGCCCTGCTGCTGTCCCTGCCCGGCTCGCCGATCCTCTACTACGGCGACGAGATCGGCATGGGAGACAACATCTGGCTCGGCGACCGCGACGGGGTCCGCACCCCGATGCAGTGGACCCCCGACCGCAACGCGGGTTTCTCCTCCTGCGATCCGGGCAGGCTGAACCTGCCCGTCATCATGGACCCGGTCTACGGGTACACGGTCACCAACGTCGAGGCGGCGATGTCCTCGCCGTCCTCCCTGCTGCACTGGACCCGCAGGCTCATCGAGGTCCGCAAGGCGAACCCGGCCTTCGGCCTCGGCTCGTACACCGAACTGCCGTCGTCCAACCCGGCGGTGCTGGCGTTCCTGCGCGAGTACGGGGACGACCTCGTGCTGTGCGTGCACAACTTCTCCCGCTTCGCCCAGCCCACCGAGCTGGACCTGCGGTCGTTCAACGGGCGGGTCCCGGTGGAGCTCACCGGTGACGTGCGCTTCCCGCCGATCGGCGAGTGGCCGTACCTGCTCACCCTCGCGGGGCACGGCTTCTACTGGTTCCGCCTGCGGGGCGAGTAGGCGCGGGCGCCGGCCGGCACGCGCACCGCCGCGGGAACGGACCGGCGCCGCACGCCACAGGGGGCGGGCAACACGAACGGGTCAACGGCCCGCCCCTGTACGGATCATCCTGACCCGACACTCACCCACCACCGGACAGCAACCCTCGCCATCCGGGACACTCTGCGCATTCTGTGACGGCCCGGGGAAAGGACGACGCCATGTCGGAGGCTGCATCCGCCCGGAGCCGCCAGGGCAGCCTGGCCGCCGTCCCGCTCAAACCGCTGGAGGCCATGCTGCGGGCCTGGCTCCCCGGGCAGCGCTGGTTCGCCGGCAAGGGGCGCGCGATCACCCGGCTCCGCCTGGTCAGCGCCGTCGAGCTGCTGCCGCCCGGGACCACCCCCGGGCTGCTGCACCTGCTCGTCGGCGTCGACTGCGCCGACGGGGCCGCGGACTGCTACCAGCTGCTGCTCGGGGTGCGCCCCGCGCCGCTCCCGCCGGCCCTGGCGCCCGCCCTCATCGGCCACGCCGAGCAGGGCCCGTACGCCGGCCACGCCGTCTACGAGGGGCTCGGAGACCCGCGGCTCGCCGCGCTGATGCTGGAACGGTTGCGCACCCCCGGCAGCCACGGACCGCTCCGCTTCGACCGGGACCCGGCCGCCCTGATCCCCGACGGGAGCACCCCGCGGCCGCTGTCCGGCGAGCAGACCAACTCCTCGCTGATCTACGGGGATTCGTACATCCTGAAGGTCTTCCGCCGGGTCGGGCCCGGCGTCAACCCGGACCTGGAGCTGCCCAGAGCACTCGCCGCCGCCGGCTGCACCCGCGTTCCCGCGCCGGTCGCCTGGTACGAGGCCGAGCTGGCCGGCGCCGAGCCGCTGACCCTGGGCGTGCTCCAGCCCTACCTGCGCGGGTCCGACGACGGCTGGCAGCTGGCGCTGCGCCGGCTCGGCGCGGGCGCCGACTTCACCGCCGAGGCGCACGCCCTGGGCCGGGCCACCGCCGAGGTGCACAGCGCGCTCGCCACTGCCCTGCCCACCCTCGCGCTGGGCCCGGAGCAGACCGCCCGGCTCGCCGCCGGGATGACGGCCCGGCTCGCGGCCACCGTCCGCGAGGTGCCGGCGCTGCGGCCGTACGAGGACGGGCTGCGGGGCGCCTTCGACGCCCTGGCCGCCTCCCGCGGGAGCGGGGTGCCCGCCCAGCGGATCCACGGCGACCTGCACCTGGGCCAGACCCTGCGCACCGCCGACGGCAGCTGGGCCCTGATCGACTTCGAGGGCGAGCCGGCCCGGCCGCTCGCAGACCGCCGCCGGCCCGAACCCGCCGTGCGCGACATCGCCGGGATACTGCGCTCGTTCGACTACGCGGCCCGCTCCCACCGCCCCTTCGCCCCGGCCTGGGCGGACGCCTGCCGGGCCGCGTTCTGCGAGGGCTACGCCCGCACCACCGGCCGCGACCCGCGCGAGGACCCGGTCCTGCTGCGCGCGTACGAGACCGACAAGGCGGTGTACGAGGCCCGCTACGAGTCCCGGCACCGCCCCGACTGGCTGCACGTCCCGATGGCGGCCATCCGCCGCCTCGCCGAACGGGAGCGCCCGGCCCACCGCGTGCCGCCGCCCCCGCCCCCCGGCAGTCCCGCCCCCCACCCCCACCCGAAGCCCCCGAGGAGGCCGCTCTCGTGAGCGCCGCACGACAGCCGTCACCGACCGTCCGCGCCGAGGCCGCACCCGCGGCCGCGCCCCCGGACGCAGCCGAGTCCGCCCCCGCGCCCGCGCGCACCGCCCGTACGCCCCGTACGCCCCGGGCCCGCCGGACCGCCGCGCCGCCGCACGGGGTGCGGCCGGCGCCCGCGCTCGACGACGGGGAACGAGCCCGGCTGCTGGAGGGCCGCCACCACGATCCGCACGCGGTGCTCGGGGCCCGGACCCAGCGGGGCGGGGTGGCCATCCGGGTCCTGCGCCCGTTCGCCAAGGCCGTCACCGTCATCGCCAAGGGCCTTCGGGCCGGGCTCCACGACGACGGCGACGGGCTGTTCTCGGGGCTGCTGCCGCTGGCCGAGGTGCCGGACTACCGGCTGCTCGTGGCGTACGACGGCGACGAGATCGAGGTGCACGACCCGTACCGCTTCCTGCCCGCGCTCGGCGAGCTGGACCTGCACCTGATCGGCGAGGGCCGGCACGAGGAGCTGTGGACGGCGCTCGGCGCCCGGCCGATGGAGCACCAGGGGGTGGCCGGCACCCGCTTCACGGTGTGGGCGCCGAACGCGCAGGGCGTCCGGGTCACCGGGGACTTCTCCTACTGGGACCCGGTGGGCCAGCCGATGCGCTCGCTCGGCTCCTCGGGGGTGTGGGAGCTGTTCCTGCCGGGGGTGGGCGAGGGCACGCTGTACAAGTACGACATCACGCGCCCGGACGGCAGCCACACCCTGCGGGCCGACCCGATGGCGCAGCGCGCGGAGGTCCCGCCGGCCACCGCCTCGATCGTCACGGCCTCGCACTACCGCTGGCGCGACGAGGAGTGGATGGCGACCCGCGGCGCCCGCCCGGTGCACCAGGCCCCGTTCTCGGTGTACGAGGTGCACCTGGGCTCCTGGCGCCCGGGGCTGTCGTACCGGGAGCTGGCCGAGCAGCTGCCCGCGTACGTCAAGGAGCTCGGCTTCACGCACGTGGAGCTGATGCCGATCGCCGAGCACCCCTTCGGCGGCTCGTGGGGCTACCAGGTCACCGGCTACTACGCGCCGACCTCGCGGATGGGCGGCCCGGACGACTTCCGGGCGCTGGTGGACGCGCTGCACCTGGCGGGGATCGGGGTGATCGTCGACTGGGTGCCGGCGCACTTCCCGCGCGACGACTGGGCGCTCGCCGAGTTCGACGGGCGGCCGCTGTACGAGCCCCAGGACCCGCGGCGGGCGGCGCACCCCGACTGGGGGACGCTGGAGTTCGACTACGGCCGCAAGGAGGTCCGCAACTTCCTCGTCGCCAACGCCGTGTACTGGTGCCAGGAGTTCCACGTGGACGGGCTGCGGGTGGATGCGGTGGCCTCCATGCTCTACCTGGACTACTCGCGCGGCGAGGGCGAGTGGGCGCCCAACGAGCACGGCGGGCGGGAGAACCTGGACGCGGTGGCGCTGCTGAAGGAGATGAACGCGGTCGTCTACCGGCGCTGCCCGGGCGTGGTGACGATCGCGGAGGAGTCCACGGCGTGGGAGGGCGTGACCCGGCCGACGGACGTGGGCGGGCTCGGCTTCGGGCTGAAGTGGAACATGGGCTGGATGCACGACACGCTGCGGTACGTGTCGAAGGACTCGGTGCACCGCAAGTACCACCACCACGACATGACCTTCGGGATGGTGTACGCGTACAGCGAGAACTACGTGCTGCCGATCTCGCACGACGAGGTGGTGCACGGCAAGGGCTCGCTGGTGTCGAGGATGCCCGGGGACTGGTGGCAGCAGCGGGCCTCGCACCGGGCGTACCTGGGCTTCATGTGGGCCCATCCGGGCAAGCAACTGCTGTTCATGGGGCAGGAGTTCGCCCAGGGCAGCGAGTGGTCGGAGGCCGGCGGGCCGGACTGGTGGCTGCTGGACCCCGCGTATTCGGCGGCCGGCGACCACCAGGGCGTGCGGACCCTGGTGCGCGACCTGAACCGGACCTACGCGGCGGCGCCCGCCCTGTGGGAGCGGGACACCGTGCCGGAGGGCTTCGCGTGGGTCGACGCGGACGCGGCGGACGACAACGTCTTCGCCTTCCTGCGGTACGCGCACGACGGTTCGCAGCTGCTGTGCGTGTCGAACTTCTCGCCGGTGGTGCGGCACGGCTACCGGATCGGCGTCCCGGAGGAGGTGCCGCTGTGGCGGGAGGTCCTCAACACGGACCTGGAGCTCTACGGCGGCAGCGGTGTGCGCCATGCGCAGCCGCTGCGGCCCGAGCCGGTGCCGGCGCAGGGCCGCCCGGCGAGCCTGCGCCTGACGCTGCCGCCGCTGGCCACGGTCTGGTTCAGGCCGTAGCCGCCACCGCCGGGCCCGGCGCCGTCACCGCTTCGAGCTCCTGGAGCAGGCGGCGCTTGGGCCGGGCCCCGACCATCTGCTGCACGGGCTCGCCGTCGCGGAAGACGATCAGGGTCGGCATGGACAGCACCCCGTAGCGGGTGACGGTGTCGGGGTTGGTGTCCGCGTCGATCTGGACGACCTTGAGCCGGTCGGCCTGCTCGGCGGCCACGGCGGAGAGCACGGGGGCGAGCTGCCGGCAGGGCCCGCACCAGTCCGCGGTGAACTCGACGAGCACGGGCCGGCCGCGCTCGCCGAGCACCTCCGCCTCGAAGTCGGCGTCGGTCACTTCCGCAACACCAGCGGCGTGGATCATGTCTTCCCTCTTCCCTCGGTCGTGTGGACGGTCATTTCGCAGCGCGGCACGGCGGCCTCCCCGGCGGCCTGCTCGGCCTCCGCGAGCTGGTGCGCCACCTGCTCGCGTACGTCGGCCAGTCGGCCGATCAGCGCGTCGAGCTCGGCGAGCTTGCGCCGGTAGACGGCCAGGGACGCCGGGCAGGAGTCCCCGGCGGGGTGGCCGGCGCGCAGGCAGTCGACGAACGGACGGGTCTCCTCCAGGTCGAAGCCGAAGTCCTGGAGGATGCGGATCTGGCGCAGCAGGCGCAGGTCCTCCTCGTCGTAGCTGCGGTAGCCGTTCGCCGCCCGCCGCGCGGGCAGCAGGCCGCGCGACTCGTAGTACCGCAGGGTCCGGGTGCTGGTCCCGGCCCGCTCCGCCAGTTCGCCGATGCGCATGCAGCGACCGTAATCCTTGACGCGGACGTCAAGGCAAGGGCGAGGAGGGGCGGGGCCCTCGCCACCCCCGTATGCGAGGGCCCCGGTATGGATCACGTAGGGAATGGGCCACGGGTTCACGGGGAGTGTGCGCGGGATCGGTGAAGATCGCGCACAGGGGTATCGCAGCGGGCGGCCGGAACCGTACGCTCTGAAGTGGATCTAGAGGGGCACCGATTACCGGACAGTCGCCGGGAAACCGGACGAATGCACGGAACTCCATAGGAGTTTCCTACGAGTTCTGTCCTTGTTTGAACGGTCTGTAGTCGCCACCCCTTGGCCACTCCTACGGTGTGCCGTGTGCAATCCAGCCCACCCTTCAATGCCCCCGCCGCGCGCCGACTGCGCGCGGCCCTGGGCATGGCACCCGGCCACGTCGCCTACGGCCTGCGCGCGCAGTACGGCCTGGCCGTCGATCCCGAGACCGTGATGGCCTGGGAGCGCGGCGAGGCATCGCCGAGCTCCGCCGAGCTGACCGCGCTCGCCGGCGTGCTGTGGTGCGCGCCCGGGGAGCTGCTCGCCGAGCCGGTGACACTGCGGGAGCACCGGATGGCCCGGGGGCTCGCCGCGGACGAACTGGCCCGGCGCATCGGGCTGGACACGGGCTCCTACCAGAAGATGGAGGACAGCGGACGCTGGAAGGGCAACGAGCGGCAGTCCGTCGCCCTGGCCCAGGTCCTCGGCCTGACGCTGGCGCAGTTCGTGGCGGCCACCGGCAAGCAGGAGGAGCTCGCCGAGATCCTGCGCAGCGCGGCCACCACGCGCTGGCAGGCGTACGTCAAGCCGCTCGCCAAGCTGCTGCCGGTGCCCCGGCAGCACCTGGAGCCGGTGCTGGAGCGGCTGCACACCGAGTACCAGTCCACGATGGTGGCCACCCTCAGCTGGGGCGGGGCCGCCGGCGAGGCCGCCACGGGCGACGCGGGCCGCGAGTTCCTCGCGGACATCGTGACCCGCTTCTGGTCCTCCGCCTCGGGCGCGGAGTAGACCCCGCACCACGGCCGGACGGGCGTCAGAAGACCGACTCGGCCTCGTACATGCGGTTCTCCGGGACCCGCTTCAGTTCGGTGATGGCCGAGGCGAGCGGGGCCATGACGATGTCGGTGCCGCGCAGGGCCGTCATGTTGCCGAAGTCGCCGCGGTGCACGGCCTCCACGGCGTGCCAGCCGAAGCGGGTGGCGAGGACGCGGTCGTACGCGGTGGGGACGCCGCCGCGCTGGACGTGGCCGAGGATGACCGGGCGGGCCTCCTTGCCGAGGCGGTGCTCCAGCTCGACCGCGAGCCGGTTGCCGATGCCGGCGAAGCGCTCGTGTCCGTACGCGTCGATCTCGCCCTTCTCGTACGGCATGGAGCCCTCGGCCGGGTGCGCACCCTCCGCGACGCAGATGACCGCGAACTTCTTGCCGCGGGCGAAGCGTTCCTCCACCATCTTCACCAGCGCGTCCACCTCGAAGCGGCGCTCCGGCAGGCAGATCCCGTGGGCGCCGCCGGCCATGCCGGACTCCAGGGCGATCCAGCCCGCGTGCCGGCCCATGACCTCGACGACCATCACGCGCTGGTGCGACTCGGCGGTCGTCTTCAGGCGGTCTATGGCCTCGGTGGCCACGGTGACGGCGGTGTCGAAGCCGAAGGTGCGGTCGGTGGCGGAGATGTCGTTGTCGATGGTCTTCGGGACGCCGACCACCGGCATCCCGGCGTCGGACAGCATCCGGGAGGCGGTCAGGGTGCCCTCGCCGCCGATCGGGATGAGGGCGTCCAGGCCGTACCGCGTCGCCAGTTCCCGGGCGTTCTCGGCGGCTTCGTGGAGGCGGGCGCGCTCCATGCGGGCCGAGCCGAGGATGGTGCCGCCGCGGGCCAGGATCCCGCTGACCGCGTTGATGTCGAGGGGGCGGTAGTGGCCGTCCAGGAGGCCCTTGAAGCCGTCCTCGAAGCCGATGACCTCGTCGCCGTGCCCGACCAGGGCACGGTGCACGACCGACCGGATGACGGCGTTCAGGCCGGGGCAGTCGCCGCCCGCTGTGAGAACTCCGATGCGCATCGTCCTGTGTCTCCTGCTCCTGGTTGGTGAAGCGTGTCTGATTCTTCCACTTGTATCCACTTGTTCCACGCGCCCGCGGCGCCACGCACCCCCTACCGGGCCTTTCGTCCCGCCCCGAAAGGCCCTTTTCCCGGGGGGCGCCCTATCCATCCGCGGGGGTATTGTCAAGAGGGAAAGACCACCCTATCGGGGAAAATCGACGAGGACGACGGACGGAGAGCCCGCGTGACGCGCAGCGTGTATGTGACCGGTATCGAGCGGGGGGACGGCCGGCAGGTCGTCGAGCTGGGGATCATGGAGCTGCTGACCCGCCAGACGGCGCGCGTCGGCGTCTACCGGCCGCTGCTGCACGACGCACCCGACCGGCTCTTCGAGCTGCTGCGGTCCCGCTACCGCCTGGACCAGGACGCCTCTACGGCGTACGGCATGGAGTACCGGGAGGCCTCGGCCATCCTGGCCGAGAAGGGCACGGACGAGCTCGTCTCCCGGCTCGTCGACCGCTACCACCGCGCGGCCCGCGACTACGAGGTCATGCTCGTCCTCGGCACCGACTACGCCGACACCAACCTCCCCGACGAGCTGGCGCTCAACGCCCGCATCGCCAACGAGCTGGGGGCCGTCGTCGTACCCGTCGTCGGCGGCGCCAAGGCACCCGCCGAGGCGGTGGGCGCCGAGGCCCGCAGTGCCCACCGGGCCTTCGAGAGCCTGGGCTGCCACGTCGTGGCGATGGTGGTCAACCGGGTGGCCGCCGAGGACCGCGACCGCATAGCCGAGCGGCTTGCCGCCCGGCTGCCCGTGCCCTGCTACGTGCTGCCGGAGGACAAGTCGCTCTCCGCCCCGACCGTCGCCCAGATCACCAGGGCGCTCGGCGGCGAGGTGCTCCTCGGCGACGACGCCGGACTGGCCCGCGACGCCCTCGACTTCGTCTTCGGCGGCGCCATGCTGCCGAACTTCCTGAACGCCCTGACCCCCGGCTGCCTGGTCGTCACCCCCGGCGACCGCTCCGACCTGGTCGTCGGCGCGCTCGCCGCGCACACCTCGGGCACGCCGCCGATCGCGGGCGTCCTGCTGACCCTGAACGAGCGGCCGAGCCAGGAGGTCCTGACCCTCGCCTCGAAGCTGGCGCCGGGCACGCCCGTGGTGTCGGTGTCCGGCAACAGCTTCCCGACCGCTGCCGAGCTCTTCTCTCTGCAGAGCCGGCTGAACACCGCGACCCCGCGCAAGCTCGAGACCGCGCTCGGCCTGTTCGAGCGGCACGTGGACACCGCCGAGCTGCGCAGGCTGCTGTCGGTGGCCCGCTCCGAGCGGGTGACCCCGATGATGTTCGAGCACGAGCTGCTGGAGCGGGCCCGCTCCGACCGGCGCCGCGTCGTCCTGCCCGAGGGCACCGAGGAGCGCGTGCTGCGCGCCGCGGACGTGGTGCTGCGCCGCGGGGTGTGCGAGCTGACCCTGCTGGGCGAGGAGCAGGCGATCCTGAAGAAGGCCGCCGACCTGGGCGTCGACATCTCGGCGGCGCAGCTGATCGACCCGGCGACCTCGCCGCTGCGCGAGCGGTTCGCCGAGTTCTACGCCCGGGCCCGCGCCCACAAGGGCATGACGGTCGACCTGGCGGCCGACGTGGTCACCGACGCCAACTACTTCGGCACCCTGATGGTCCAGGAGGGCCTGGCCGACGGCATGGTCTCCGGCTCGGTGCACTCCACCGCGGCCACCATCCGCCCGGCCTTCGAGATCATCAAGACGAAGCCGGAGGCCTCGATCGTCTCCTCCGTCTTCTTCATGTGCCTGGCCGACCAGGTGCTCGTGTACGGCGACTGCGCGGTCAACCCCGACCCGAACGCCGAGCAACTCGCCGACATCGCCGTGCAGTCGGCGGCGACCGCGGCCGCCTTCGGCGTCGAGCCGCGGATCGCGATGCTGTCGTACTCGACCGGCACCTCGGGCAGCGGCGCGGACGTGGACAAGGTCCGCAAGGCCACCGAGATCATCCGCTCCCGGCGGCCCGACCTGCCGGTCGAGGGCCCGATCCAGTACGACGCCGCCGTCGAGCCGTCGGTCGCCGCGACCAAGCTCCCCGGGTCGGACGTGGCCGGCCGGGCGACCGTGCTGATCTTCCCCGACCTCAACACGGGCAACAACACCTACAAGGCCGTGCAGCGCTCGGCGGGCGCCGTCGCGGTCGGCCCGGTGCTCCAGGGCCTGCGCAAGCCGGTCAACGACCTCTCGCGCGGCGCCCTGGTGCAGGACATCGTCACCACCGTGGCGATCACCGCGATCCAGGCGCAGGGCGGGGGCGCACCGGCGCCGGCCCCCGGCGCCTGACCCGACGCCGTCCCGTACGCCCTCCCGCTCCCCCTCACCCCACGTCACCCACCCGAAGGAAAGACCTCCCACCGTGACCACCGCATCGCGCGTCCTCGTCCTCAACTCCGGCTCCTCGTCGGTGAAGTACCAGCTGCTCGACATGGCGGACTCCTCCCGCCTGGCCGTCGGCCTGGTGGAGCGGATCGGCGAGACGACCTCGCGGCTGGTGCACGAGCCGCTGGCCGGCCCGGGCGCCGCGGGCGGCCGGCGGGAGCGGGTGGGCGCGATCGCCGACCACGAGGCCGCGCTGCAGGCGGTCGCGCAGGAGCTCGCCGCCGACGGGATGGGCCTGGACTCCCCCGAGCTGGCCGCCGTCGGGCACCGCGTGGTGCACGGCGGGACCCGGTTCACCGCCCCGACGGTCATCGACGACGAGGTGCTGGCGGAGATCCGCAGCCTGATCCCGCTGGCCCCGCTGCACAACCCGGCGAACGTGACCGGCATCGAGGTGGCCCACCACCTGCGCCCCGACGTCCCGCAGGTGGCGGTCTTCGACACGGCCTTCCACGCGACGATGCCCGAGCACGTGGCCCGGTACGCGATCGACGCCGCGACCGCGGAGAAGTACGCGATCCGGCGCTACGGCTTCCACGGCACCTCGCACGCCTACGTCTCGCGGGCCACGGCCGCGCTGCTGGGCAGGCCGGTCGAGGAGGTCAACGTGATCGTGCTGCACCTGGGCAACGGGGCCTCGGCCTCGGCCGTGCGGGGCGGGGTGTGCGTGGAGACCTCGATGGGACTGACCCCGCTGGAGGGCCTGGTCATGGGCACCCGTTCGGGCGACCTGGACCCGGCGGTCATCTTCCACCTGGCGCGGGTGGGCGGCTTCTCGGTGGATGAGATCGATTCGCTCCTGAACAAGAAGAGCGGTCTGCTGGGGCTGTGCGGCGACAACGACATGCGCGAGGTGCTGCGGCGCGCGGGCGAGGGCGACGAGGCGGCGCGGCTCGCCTTCGCGGCGTACGTCCACCGCCTGAAGAAGTACATCGGCGCGTACGCGGCGGTGCTGGGCCGGGTGGACGCGGTGGCCTTCACGGCCGGGGTCGGCGAGAACGCCCACCCGGTGCGCGAGGCCGCGATCGACGGCCTGGCGGAGCTGGGCCTCGTGCTGGACCCCGAGGCCAATGCCGTGCGCTCGCCGCAGGCGCGGCTGGTCTCCGCGGAGCACTCGCGGGTGGCCGTGGCCGTGGTCCCGACCGACGAGGAGCTGGAGATCGCCGCGCAGGCGTACGCGCTGGTTACCCAGTAGTCACTTGTGGTTTCCACCAGACGGAATATTCCGCTTCGAAACAAACCCGATAGGATCCGCTCCATGCGCCGTTCCAAAATCGTCTGCACGCTGGGCCCCGCCGTCGACTCGTATGAGCAGCTGAAAGCACTCATCGAGGCAGGTATGAACGTGGCCCGTTTCAACTTCAGCCACGGATCCCAGGCAGAACACCAGGAGCGGTACGACCGCGTCCGGAAGGTCTCCGCGGACACCGGGCGCGCGGTCGGCGTCCTCGCCGACCTCCAGGGTCCGAAGATCCGTCTCGAGACCTTCGCCGAGGGCCCGGTCGAGCTGGTGCGCGGTGACGAGTTCACCATCACCACCGAGGACGTCCCGGGTGACAAGTCCGTCTGCGGCACCACCTACAAGGGGCTGCCGGGCGACGTCGCCAAGGGCGACCAGGTCCTGATCAACGACGGCAACGTCGAGCTGCGGGTGACCGAGGTCGAGGGCCCGCGGGTGAAGACCATCGTCATCGAGGGCGGTGTGATCTCGGACCACAAGGGCATCAACCTGCCCGGTGCCGCCGTGAACGTCCCCGCCCTGTCGGAGAAGGACGTCGACGACCTCCGCTTCGCCCTGCGGATGGGCTGCGACATGGTCGCGCTGTCCTTCGTCCGCGACGCCAACGACGTCAAGGACGTCCACCGCGTCATGGACGAGGAGGGCCGCCGGGTCCCGGTCATCGCCAAGGTCGAGAAGCCCCAGGCCGTGGAGAACATGGAGGCCGTGGTCGCGGCCTTCGACGCGGTCATGGTGGCCCGCGGCGACCTGGCCGTCGAGTACCCGCTCGAGAAGGTCCCGATGGTGCAGAAGCGGCTCATCGAGATGTGCCGCCGCAACGCCAAGCCGGTCATCGTCGCCACCCAGATGATGGAGTCGATGATCACCAACTCCCGCCCGACCCGCGCGGAGGCCTCCGACGTCGCCAACGCCATCCTCGACGGCGCGGACGCGGTCATGCTGTCGGCCGAGTCCTCGGTCGGCGCCTACCCGATCGAGGCCGTCAAGACGATGTCGAAGATCGTCACCGCGGCCGAGGAGGAGTTGCTCTCCAAGGGCCTGCAGCCGCTGGTCCCGGGCAAGAAGCCCCGTACCCAGGGCGGCTCCGTCGCCCGCGCGGCCTGCGAGATCGCCGACTTCCTCGACGGCAAGGCGCTGGTCGCCTTCACCCAGTCCGGGGACACCGCCCGCCGGCTCTCGCGCTACCGCGCGGCGCAGCCGATCGTGGCGTACACCACCGATGTCAACACCCGCAACCAGCTCACCCTGAGCTGGGGCGTCGAGTCGTACGTCGTCCCGCACGTGGACAACACCGACGCGATGGTCGAGCTGGTGGACTCCGAGATGGTGAAGCTGAGCGCCTACGACGCAGGCGACACCCTGGTCATCACGGCCGGCTCGCCCCCCGGCGTCCCCGGCACGACCAACATGGTCCGGGTGCACCACCTGGGCGGCACCGCGGGTTCCTGACCCGACTCTGCCGCACAGAGACCGAGGGCGGGCACCCGGATCCTGAAGGGGATCCGGGGGGGCGCCCGCGGGGGGGTGAGGGGGGGCCGCCCCGATAGGGGCCCGCGGTGTAAAAGCCGGCCCGGACGGGCGCCCCCACCCG